>UQXF01000072.1 GCA_900544905.1 uncultured Clostridium sp. | reverse complement strand
CTACACGCGTAAGATCGTCGGCAGCGTCAGATGTGTATAAGAGACAGGAATTGACAGATATTTTACATGATGATGTCAGAAAATTCAAAAATTTTTTACAGTTATTGATTGAAAAAAATACAAGATATGGTATAATATTTTTACAGTTAGCTGATACGGAAGGTACAGTGGACAATCTGTAATATTAAGCCTTACGTGGGAGATTGGGGAAAGGCTGGCTGTAATAAGACAGAGAAGGAGTTGACAGATTATGAAGTACATAATTAGCGGTAAGAATATTGAGGTAACAGAAGGTTTGAAATCAGCTGTCTATGACAAATTAGGCAGATTGGAAAAATATTTTAATGAAGATACAGAGGTTCAGGTAACATTTTCTGTGGAGAGGGACAGGCAGAAGATGGAGGTAACAATTCCGATTAAGGGAAATATTATTCGTGCAGAGCAGGTAAGTGACGATATGTATGTATCTATTGATTTGGTTACAGAAGTGATTGAACGCCAGATTTCAAGACATAAGAAGAAATTAGTAGACCAGGCACAGAGTGCAGCATTTTTCCAGAAGTCTTTCATTGAAGAGGATGTCCCGGACGATGACGAGATTAATATTATAAGAAGCAAGAAGTTTGCAGTAAAGCCAATGGACCCGGAGGAGGCATGTGTTCAGATGGATTTATTGGGACATAGCTTCTTTGTATTCCGCAACTCCGATACAGATGAGGTTAATGTGGTTTACAAGAGAAAGGGGAACACATACGGTCTGATTGAACCGGAGTGTTAAGCGTTACAGATATAAGATTTTATGAGGGTTGCCGATATTTCGGCAACCCTTTACTTTTGGAATAAATAATGTTAGAATGAGATTCGTATGATTATCTTTAAATAATAGGAGTGTTAAGATGAGTATTTTCGAGAAAGTATTTGGAACACATAGTGAAAAAGAGATTAAAAGAATTACACCATTGGTTGACAAAATAGAGGCCTTGGATGAATCTATGCAGGCGTTGAGCAATGATGAATTAAAGGCAAAAACAGCGGAGTTTAAGAAGCGGCTGGAAGAGGGAGAAACATTAGACGACCTTTTGGTAGAAGCCTTCGCTGTTGTCCGGGAGGCAGCGGTCAGAACCCTTGGAATGAAACATTATCCGGTGCAGATAATGGGTGGTATTCTGCTTCACCAGGGAAGAATTCCTGAAATGAGAACTGGTGAAGGTAAGACTCTTGTTTCTACACTCCCTGCTTATTTGAATGCTCTGGAGGGGAAGGGTGTTCATATCGTTACTGTCAATGATTACCTTGCAAAACGTGATGCCGAGTGGATGGGACAGATTCATGAGTTTCTGGGTCTCAAGGTCGGCGTTATTTTAAATAGCTCCACAAATGAAGAGCGAAGAGAAGCGTATAACTGTGATATTACCTATGTGACAAACAATGAATTGGGATTTGATTACTTAAGGGATAATATGGTCATTTATAAGGAACAGCTGGTGCAGCGTGACCTGCATTATGCCATTGTGGACGAGGTGGACTCTGTGCTGATTGATGAGGCAAGAACACCACTTATCATTTCCGGTCAGAGCGGTAAATCCACAGAGCTATACAGAATGTGTGATTTGCTTGCCCGGAGAATGAAACGCGGACAGGGTGATGGCGAGCTTTCCAAAATGGATGCAATTATGGGCGTTGATGTGGAAGAGGATGGAGATTTCCTTGTCAATGAAAAGGACAAGCAGGTTATGCTGACAGCACAGGGTGTCAAGGAAGTGGAGGATTTCTTCCATATAGAGAATCTGGCTGACTCAGAGAATCTGGAAATCCAGCATAATATTATTCTGGCACTTCGGGCACATAATCTGATGTTTAAGGATAAAGATTATATTGTGAAAGACAATGAGGTTTTAATTGTAGATGAGTTTACCGGTCGTGTTATGCCGGGCAGACGTTTTTCAGACGGCCTTCATCAGGCAATTGAGGCAAAGGAGAATGTAAAGGTAAGACGTGAGAGCAAGACCCTTGCAACCATTACCTTCCAGAATTTCTTTAATAAATATAAGAAGAAAGCGGGAATGACAGGTACGGCGCTTACGGAAGAAAACGAGTTTCGTGAAATTTATGGAATGGATGTGGTTGAGGTTCCGACCAATCTCCCAATTGCCAGAGTAGATGAGGATGATTCCGTATTCTGTACAAAGAAAGAAAAGCTGAATGCCATCGTAGAGGATATTAATGAGTGTTACCGCAAGGGACAGCCTGTGTTAGTTGGTACAATAACAATTGATTCCTCTGAAGAGGTGAGCCGGCTGCTTACCAAAAAGCATATTCCTCATAAAGTGTTAAATGCAAAATTCCATGAGCTGGAGGCTGAAATTGTTGCACAGGCGGGTCAAAAGAATGCCGTTACGATTGCAACGAACATGGCTGGACGTGGTACGGATATTAAGTTAGGAGAGGGCGTCAAGGAACTGGGAGGTCTCCGCATTATCGGTACAGAGCGTCATGAGTCCAGACGTATTGATAACCAGCTCCGCGGACGTTCCGGACGTCAGGGAGACCCGGGACAATCCAAGTTCTATCTGTCATTGGAAGACGATTTGATGCGTTTATTTGGTTCTGAGCGGGTTATGTCCATGTATAGTGCGCTGAATATCCCGGAGGGTGAGGAAATTCGTCATAAAACCATTACCAGCTTTATTGAGAAAGCACAGAAGAAGATTGAAAATAATAACTTCGGAATCCGTAAAAATCTGCTGGATTATGATGAGGTTATGAATGAACAGAGAGAGGTTATTTATAAGGAACGCCGGCGTGTATTGGAAGGGGAAAATATGCGTGACGTTATCTTTAAGATGATAAATGATACGGTGGAAGAGGTTGTAAACCGGAATATCTCAGAGGATTTAGAGCCTGCTGAGTGGGATATGAAGTCCCTGAACCAGGAGCTTTTGGATATCATTCCGATAGATAAGGTGAAGCTTTCGGAGGAAGACCTTAAGCATATACAGAAGCAGGATTTGATTCAGAGGATTAAAGAGGCGGCAAATAAGCTTTATGAGGAGAAGGAGACGGAGTTCCCGGAGGCCGAGATGATTCGTGAGGCGGAACGTGTTATTTTGTTAAAGGTAATTGACAGAAAGTGGATGGACCACATTGATGACATGGACCAGATGCGGCAGAGCATCGGACTTCGTGCATATGGTCAGAGAGACCCGTTAGTGGAGTATAAGTTTGCCGGCTTTGACATGTTTGAGGAGATGGAGGACGCAATCCGTCAGGATACCGTTAAAGCCATGCTTCATATCCGCGTAGAGCAGAAGGTAGAGCGTGAAGAGGTGGCTAAGGTGACGGGTACCAATAAGGACGATACATCTGCAAAGGCGCCGGTTAAGAGAAAGAGTGCCAAGATTGGAAGAAATGACCCTTGCCCATGTGGTTCAGGGTTAAAATATAAGCAGTGCTGTGGCAAAAATGCCTGATGAAATATAGCTGCGGAATAGCAATAGTTTTTATGTTTCGGAATAAAAGAAAGAGGTGATTCTGTGATTGAGACCGATGCATTTAAGTTTGAATTAGCTCAGTATGAGACTCCATTACAGGAAGTGAGGGATTCACTTTGACATCCCTATCAAGAAAGATAAGGTGGCAGAGCTAGAAGCCGATATGGAGGCTCCAGACTTCTGGAATGATGTGGAGCATTCCAATGAGGTTATGAAAACAGTTAAGAATCTGAAGGATACTCTGGCAGCATTTGACAAGGTATCTGATGAATATGAAGAGATAGGCGTTTTAATCGAGATGGCAGATGAAGAGGAGGATGCTTCTCTGCTTCCGGAAATCAGTGAGGTACTGGAGCGTTTTAAGGAGCATTTTGAGAACTTGAGAATCCAGACCTTATTGTCAGGAGAATTTGACAAAGACAATGCGATTGTCACCCTTCATGCAGGGGCGGGCGGAACGGAGAGCTGTGACTGGACAGGAATGCTTTTGCGTATGTATACCAGATGGGCAGAGAAGAAGGGATTCGATACAGAAATTCTTGACTATCTGGAAGGAGAAGAGGCGGGAGTGAAGTCTGTTACGATTCAGATAAATGGAGAAAATGCTTACGGCTATCTCAAGTCCGAAAAGGGAGTGCACCGTCTGGTGCGCATTTCGCCATTTAATGCGGCAGGAAAGCGGCAGACATCCTTTTCTTCCTGTGATGTGATGCCGGATATTGAAGAAGATGTCTCTGTTGATATCAGGGACGAGGATTTGCGGATTGATACCTATCGTTCCAGCGGTGCTGGTGGACAGCATATAAATAAGACATCCTCTGCAATCCGGATTACCCATCTGCCGACAGGAATTGTGGTGCAGTGCCAAAACCAGCGTTCACAGCACCAGAATAAGGACAAGGCAATGAAAATGCTGATGTCAAAGCTTTATGTGTTAAAGCAGCAGGAGAATCAGGAAAAGCTTGACGATATACGGGGCGATATTTCGGAGAATGGTTTTGGCTCACAGATTCGTTCTTACGTAATGCAGCCGTATACGATGGTGAAGGACCATCGGACTGGAACGGAGATTAGCAATGTAAATGGAGTGCTGGATGGAAATATTGAACCGTTTATGAATGCGTATTTAAAATGGATGAGTCTGAATAAGGAGTAGGGGTATGGAGGAATTTAAGTATGTTATTTTTCAGCTTGGTGAGCAGAAATATGGAATGAATTTAATGTTTATCAATGGAATTGAGCAGGATTATCATATTATTCCGGTTCCGAATGCTCCGGCAGGAGTGAAGGGGATAATAAACCTGCGGGGAGAGGTTATTCCGGTGTATAGTCTGCGGGAACGCTTCGGAATGGAGCGGAGGATTGATAATCCGGAGAAGAGCCTGTTGATTACAAACAGCTCCGGCACTGCATTGGCATATGAGGTGGATGCAGTGATTTCCATAGAAGAAATGCAGCCGGGAAAGATTAACCGGATGCCGTTCATCGCGTCGAATGACGAGACAGCATTTATGGAAGAGGTTTTACATATAGAAGATGATATTATCATTGCAATTAGTGTGGATGAGGTGTTGTCGGAGGAGACCAGAGATGCCTTAAACCAGATGATTGAGGATAACAAATAAAGCAGAAGCAGTAGGATAAAGGAGGTAAATATGGTTAATATTGCAGTGTTAGGTTATGGTACAGTAGGGTCAGGTGTGGTGGAAGTAATTAATACCAACCATGACAGTATTAATAAGAGAGCCGGCAAGGAAATCAATGTAAAATACGTTCTTGATTTGAGAGATTTTGAGGGCGACCCGATACAGGAGATTCTGGTACATGATTATGATATTATTCTGAAGGATTCAGAGGTGGATATTGTAGTCGAGGTAATGGGCGGTGTGGAGCCGGCATATACTTTCACCAAGCAGGCGCTGCTGGCAGGAAAGAGTGTATGTACCTCTAACAAAGAGCTGGTGGCAAAGCATGGGGCTGAACTGCTTGCCATTGCAAAGGAGCGGAAGCTTAACTATCTGTTTGAGGCTTCTGTTGGCGGAGGTATTCCGATTATCCGTCCGTTAAACAGCTCTCTGACCGCAGATGAGATTACGGAAATTACGGGTATTTTAAATGGTACTACGAATTATATTCTGACGGAAATGGCAGAGAAGGGTTCTGCTTTTGAGGATGTGTTAAAGGATGCCCAGGAAAAGGGATATGCAGAGAGAAATCCGGAGGCTGATGTGGAAGGGTACGATGCCTGCCGCAAGATTGCGATTCTTACCTCTTTAGTGGCTGGCGCCCAGGTAGACTACGAAGAAATCCACACAGAGGGAATTACGAAGATTACGAAGGAGGATTTCCAGTATGCCAGAGCTTTGAAGGCGTCAATTAAGCTTCTTGGAACCAGCAAAAAAGTAAATGATACCTTCTACTCCATGGTTGCACCGGTGATGATTGGACAAAATCATCCGCTAATCGGAGTAAATGGCGTATTTAACGGAATATTTGTACACGGCAATGTGTTGGATGATGTGATGTTTTATGGCAGAGGAGCCGGCAAGCTTCCTACTGCAAGCGCAGTGGTTTCGGATGTGGTGGACGCAGTAAAGCATATGCACACCAATATAATGACAATCTGGGAGGAGAGAAAGACCAGTCTTGGCGCTTTTGAGGATTTCCAGAATAAGTTTTTTGTCCGCATGAAGGATAAAGGTCTGGATGATGACCAGATGTTCAGCATTAAAAATGCTTTTGGTGATGTGTTGTATGTAAAGGCACCGGATGTAAAGGACGAACTCGCATTTATTACAAAGCCGATGCGGGAGGGAGACTTTGCAGAGCACATTGCAGGCTTTGAGGATGTGTATAGTGTAATTCGTGTAGATTTTTAACTGAGGGAGATAGAGGCATGAAATATGTAATTGTTTTAGGTGATGGAATGGCTGATTATCCCATTGAAGAAATTGGGAATGAAACCATAATTGAACATGCAGACACACCAACTCTGGACGCACTGGCAAAGGAATCGGAGATAGGGATGGTTTTAACGGTACCGGAGGGGATGAGCCCTGGAAGTGACACCGCCAATTTATCCGTAATCGGGTATAATCCAAAGAAATATTATTCGGGACGCTCGCCGCTGGAGGCGTTGTCAATCGGAGTGGATATGAAACCTACCGATATTTCTTTTCGCTGTAATATTGTAACGGTCAGCGAGGAAGAGGCGGATTATGGCGATAAGACCATAATTGACCATAGCTCCTCTGAGATTTCTACAGAGGATGCAGCGGTGCTTTTGAAGGCAGTCAGTGATGTTTTGGAAAAGGAATACGCCGGGTATAAATTCTATGTGGGTACAAGCTACCGCCATCTGACAATATGGGAGAATGGCACGGTTTTACCGCTTACACCGCCCCACGATATTTTAGGGAAAACCATTGGAGAATATCTTCCGGAGGATAAGGTGCTCCGTGAAATGATGGAAAAGAGTTATTCCATTCTGGCAAACCATCCGATTAATGAAGAGAGAAAGAAGAGGGGGCTAAATCCTGCCAATTCTTTATGGTTCTGGGGTGCGGGTACCCGTCCTGCCCTTTCCGGCTTTGAGGAGAAGAATGGTAAAAAGGGAGTCATGATTTCGGCAGTCGATTTGTTAAAGGGAATTGCAGTAGGTGCCGGAATGAAGGTGATAGAAGTAGAAGGAGCAAACGGTGGTCTTCACACGAATTATGAGGGAAAAGCCATGGCGGCGGTCAACGCACTCTGTAATGACGGGTATGACTTTGCATATATTCATGTGGAAGCACCGGACGAGATGGGACATCAGGGAAGCATGGAGAGAAAGCTTCTGGCTGTGGAGTATTTGGATAAGAAGGTAATCCGGGTGGTAAAGGAGCAGTTAGAGGCGAGAGGCGAAGAGTTCCGTCTGCTGGTTTTACCGGACCATCCGACACCAATCTGTCTCCGCACCCATGTAGGGGAGCCGGTTCCGTTTTTATTGTATGACAGCACAGACAAAAAGACTTCAGATTTGCTTTATAATGAAAAGGATGCAAAAAAATCAGGCGTTTATATCGAAAATGGCTATAAAATTATTGACCATTTGTTTGAAAAGTAGTAAATTAGGCTAGGTAACTTAAACAGGTAGGAGGAAGCAAATCAAATGTTAATCGTAAAGAAGTTCGGTGGTACTTCCGTTGCAAATAAAGAGAGAATGTATAATGTTGCAAACAGATGTATCGAAGACTACAAGAAGGGTAACGATGTAGTAGTTGTATTATCTGCTATGGGTAAATACACAGATGAATTGATTGATATGGCAAAAGACATGAATCCCAATCCGCCGAAACGGGAGATGGATATGCTTTACACCATTGGTGAGCAGATGTCAGTTGCTTTAATGGGTATGGTGATGAACAATTTAGGAGTTCCAGCCATTTCGTTAAATGCATTCCAGGTGGCTATGCATACCACCTCTGTATATGGAAATGCAAGGCTCAAAAGAATCGACAGTGAGAGAATCCGTCATGAGCTTGACCAGAGGAAGATTGTAATTGTAACAGGTTTTCAGGGGATTAACAAGTTTGATGACTATACAACTCTGGGGCGTGGTGGCTCGGACACAACAGCAGTGGCGCTTGCTGCAGCATTAAATGCGGATGCCTGTGAGATTTATACAGATGTGGACGGAGTCTTTACGGCAGACCCACGTAAGGTTCCAAATGCAAGAAAGCTTGACCAAATCACATATGATGAGATGTTAGAGCTTGCAACCCTGGGCGCAGGTGTATTGCATAATCGTTCAGTAGAATTGGCAAAGAAGCAGGGTGTACAGTTAGTTGTTCGCTCTAGTCTTAATACTTCAGAAGGTACCGTTGTTAAGGAGGATGCAAAAATGGAGAAAATGCTTGTTAGCGGAGTAGCGGCAGATAAGGATGCAGCAAGAGTTGCGTTAATCGGATTAAAGGATGAGCCGGGTGTGGCATTTAGATTATTCAATCATCTGGCAAGACACAATATCAATGTAGATATGATTTTACAGTCTGTAGGACGTGACAGCACAAAGGATATTTCCTTTACGGTTGCTGTTGAGAATGCGGATGAAGCAGTGGAGATTATCGAGAGACATTTCCATGAGTATGAAAAAATTGATGTAGAGAAGAACGTGGCAAAGGTTTCAATAGTTGGTGCCGGTATGATGAGCAATGCCGGTGTTGCTGCAAAGATGTTTGAAGCATTATATGATGAGGGAATCAATATTAAGATGATTTCCACATCTGAAATCCGTGTTTCTGTATTGATTGATGAAAAATATACCGAAAAGGCGATGAATGCAGTACATGAAAAGTTTGGTTTAGGAGACAATTAGAGCTGATTTCTGTATATTATATAATCATTAATATTATAGCGTTTATTGTTTATGGTGTGGACAAAAGAAGGGCAGTCAGGGGACTGTGGCGGATTCCGGAAAAAACGCTTCTGGGTATTGCCGTGTTTGGCGGAGCGTTGGGAGCATTCTTAGGAATGCATGTATTTCACCATAAAACAAGACATTTACAGTTTAAAATTGGAGTGCCCTGTTTTTTGATGGCACATATTTTATTCTGGGTATATATTGTATAAGCCGGATTAGACTGTCGAATCAAAAAAACTGGTTGACGAAGAATAGATTTGCGAATACAATAATAATACCAGAGTTCTAATCATAAGCATGAATAGGACGAAAAGGAAAAGGAGGAGAAAATATGGATGAGAATTACAATGTAGTTGAAGAAAAGAAGGAGAGCAAGGCACTGGAAATCTGTTCACTGGTGTTTGGTATCCTGAGTATCGTGTGCTGTAGCTGCTACGGTATTTTCGGTATTGTGGGACTGGTACTCAGTATTGTTGCATTGGCGACAGGCAAGAAATCCGGCTTATCTATTGCAGGCTTGATTTGTTCCATTATCGGTGTGGTATTGACAATTGTTATGCTTGTAATCGGCTTTAGCAGTCCGGAATACCAGGAGATTATGCAGTCTATTCAGTCTATGTAAATTTTGTTTTTTTCAATTGGTCATTTATATAGGAATAGGGTAAAAATCCAAAGAAATACGGGAGTTATCCCGTATACTTTGGATTTTTTTAATTAGAATGTTTACGCAGGCTATCATTTTGTGGTATGATAAAAAATATGTTTGGATTAGTAGAAGTTGGGAGGTACACAGGATGAAGAGAGAAAATTATTTGAGCTGGGACCAGTACTTTATGGGGATTGCCCTGCTTTCAGCAGAGCGCAGCAAGGACCCGAATACGCAGGTGGGAGCCTGTATAGTAGGGGAGAATAATAAGATTTTATCTGTTGGCTACAATGGTATGCCGTCTGGTTGTAATGATGACGAAATGCCATGGGGAAGAGTCGGAAAGCCATTGGAAAATAAATATTTCTTTGTCTGTCATGCAGAGCTGAATGCCATATTAAATTATGGTGGGGGCTCTCTTGCCGGAGCGACCTGTTATTCCACCCTGTTTCCGTGCAATGAGTGTGCAAAGGCGATTATCCAAAGTGGAATTAAGGAGATTGTGTATTTGTCAGACAAATACTCTGACACGGAGGCAACTATTGCTTCCAAAATGATGTTTAATATGGCAGGGGTGACGTACCGCGCCTTTGAGCCAAAGAATCAAAGAATAGAATTGAGCCTGTAGTCCGTCTAATGGGACAGATGAAATGATAGAATAGATACAAATAAGAAAGACAGAGGTTTTAGAAACATGGATATTGCAAAAGTAATCGCAAAGGAATTAGGAATTAAAGTAAGTCAGGTGGAGGCAACGATTCGGTTGATTGATGAGGGTTCCACTATTCCATTTATAGCCAGATACCGCAAGGAGGTTACCGGCTCCCTGAACGATGAAATTTTGCGCGATTTATATGAACGGTTGAATTATCTGAGAAATCTTGAGGAACGCAAGGAAACGGTTATTGCAAGTATTACAGAGCAGGAGAAGCTGACGCCGGAGCTGGAGAAGCGGATTCGGGAGGCTATGACCCTGGTGGCTGTTGAGGATTTATACCGTCCTTATAAGCAAAAGAGAAGAACCCGGGCGACTATTGCAAAAGAAAAGGGACTGGAGGGACTTGCCAATATAATCTATCTCCAGATGACGAGCCGGTCTATTGATAAAGAGGCAGAGGCTTATTTGTCTGAGGAAAAAGAGGTCTGCTCAGTGGAGGATGCCATTGCAGGCGCATTGGACATAATTGCAGAGAATATATCGGATGATGCGGAGTATAGAACGTATATACGTGATATCACTGTGAAGGAAGGGAAACTTGTTACAACAGCGAAGGATGCAGATGCGAAGTCTGTATACGAAATGTATTATGAATTTGAAGAACCGGTTAGCAAGGCGGCAGGCTACAGGGTGCTGGCAATTAACCGTGGAGAGAAGGAAAAATTTCTATCTGTTAAGATAACGGCGCCGGAGGAGCGAATATTAGGATATCTGGAGAAGAAAATTATTGTAAAGGATAATCCATATACCACAGATTTGTTAAAGGAAGCCATTGAGGACAGCTATAAGAGACTGATTGCCGGTGCCATCGAAAGAGAAATCCGGAGTGAATTGACGGAAAAAGCAGAGGATGGAGCTATTTCAGTGTTTGGAAAGAATCTGACACAGCTTTTAATGCAGCCGCCTATAACCGGACAGGTGGTACTGGGCTGGGACCCTGCATTTCGTACCGGTTGTAAGCTTGCTGTTGTGGATGCCACAGGCAAGGTGCTGGACACAGTTGTAATATTTCCGACAGAGCCCCAGAAGAAGATTGCAGAATCCAAAAGGATTGTGCATAATCTGATAAAAAAATATAACATAACCCTGATTTCAGTAGGGAACGGTACGGCTTCCCGTGAGTCAGAGCAGGTGATTGTGGAACTGTTGAAAGAGATACCGGAAAAGGTGCAGTACGTTATTGTAAATGAAGCGGGTGCTTCTGTATATTCTGCCAGCAAGCTGGCAACGGAGGAATTTCCTAATTTTGATGTAGGACAGAGAAGTGCGGCGTCCATTGCAAGAAGATTACAGGACCCTTTGGCAGAACTGGTAAAGATAGACCCAAAATCCATTGGGGTGGGACAGTATCAGCATGACATGAACCAGAAGAAGTTAGGAGAGGCGTTAACCGGAGTTGTTGAAGACTGTGTGAATAAAGTAGGGGTTGACCTGAATACAGCATCGGCTTCCCTGTTGGAATATGTTTCCGGTATCAGTAAGGTGATTGCAAAAAATATAGTTACTTACAGGGAAGAGAACGGAAAGTTTACAAACCGTAAGCAGCTTTTAAAGGTTGCCAAGCTTGGACCGAAGGCCTTTGAGCAGTGCGCAGGCTTTATGAGGATTCAGGGAGGTGAGAATCCGCTGGATGCCACCAGCGTTCATCCGGAAAGCTATGAAGCAGCCACCAGGTTGTTGAAGAAGCTGGGATATTCTCTGGCTGATATTTCCAGTCAGGGACTGGTTGGACTATCACTTCTTGCCAAAAACCGCAGCCAGCTGGCAGCGGAACTGGGAATCGGCGAGGTGACCCTGGATGATATTATCAAGGAGCTGGAAAAGCCGGCGCGGGACCCTCGGGACGAGATGCCAAAGCCGATTTTGCGGACGGATGTCCTGGAGATGAAGGACTTGACAGAGGGAATGATTTTAAAGGGAACTGTTCGTAATGTGATTGACTTTGGAGTGTTTGTGGATATTGGGGTGCATCAGGATGGACTGGTTCACATTTCTCAGATTACGAATAAAAAGTTTATCAAACATCCATTAGAAGTGGTGAGTGTTGGAGATGTGATAGAGGTTAAGGTGCTGAGTGTAGATTTGGACAGGAAAAGGATTCAGCTTTCCATGATTTTATAAATATGAGTTTAGAAAAGAGGCAAGAGCTATGGAAAAGGATGAGATTGCATTTTCAGTGCAGATGACCCCGATGGAGATTTATAAGTTTACAATGTATCACAGTTATCACAAGGCTTCCGGACTGCTGGGAGTATGTCTTTCAATAGCAGCGTTGGTTATGCTGATTGTGTCATTTAATGAGCTGACTGACCGGGATAAGACGGTGTTAACATTTGTGGCGGCATGGTTTTTGATACTGGAGCCTGTTACTCTGTTCTTTCGGGCGAGAAGTCAGGTCAAAAGGAACAAATCTTATCAAAAACCTCTTAATTATCAAATGAGCCAGGAAGGAATTACGGTTTCACAGGGAGAGGCACAGCAGACGATTGCATGGGAAAACCTCATGAAAATTGTGGAAACCAAGTCTCAATATCTGATATACAGCAGTAAGATACATGCTTTTGTTTTTCCTAAAAAGGCATTAGGGCAGGAGTGTGAAAAAGCCGAGACAATCATACTGGAATATACGAAGGGTACAGGAGTGCGGCTGTCCTCAAGGATAAAAAAACGCAGAGACAGGCTGGAGGGATAATGTATCTGGATATGGCTGCTGCCACAGACAACAGAGAGAAACGGAGTGGAGACGAATATGGAATATGATAGTTTAAGTGCGAAAGATACATATGATATTGCGAGGAAGCTTGGTGAAAAGGCCTGTGCAGGAGATGTGGTGTGTCTGGTTGGCGATTTGGGAGTAGGAAAGACATTGTTTTCCCAGGGCTTTGCAAAGGGACTGGGGATAGAAGAGAGTGTTAACAGTCCTACCTTTACCATTGTACAGGTGTATGAAGAGGGCAGGCTTCCCCTTTATCATTTTGATGTCTACCGCATTGAAGATTCGGAAGAGATGGAAGAGGTTGGTTTTTCGGATATGATATATGGAGAGGGAGTCTGTCTGATTGAGTGGGCGGATATGATATCTGATATATTGCCGGAGCATTATATAAATATTGTTATTGAAAAAGACTTACAAAAGGGATTTGACTATAGACGTATTGTAATTGAGCACAGATAGTGGATTGAGATAGAAGGGATAAAGGATGAAAATATTAGCAGTGGATAGTTCGGGTTTGGTGGCGTCTGTGGCTATTGTCGAGGATGAAAACCTGATTGCAGAGTATACTGTAAATTACAAAAAGACACATTCACAGACTTTACTGCCTATGCTTGATGAGATAGTGAAAATGACGGACACAGATTTAAACAGTATAGATGCGATTGCGGTGGCAAAGGGTCCCGGCTCCTTTACCGGTCTGCGGATTGGCTCTGCCACAGTCAAGGGCTTGGGGCTTGCCCTGAAAAAACCGGTAATTGGGATTCCCACAGTAGAGGGGTTGGCAGCGAATCTCTATGGCAGTAGTGCCTTGGTTTGCCCCTTGATGGATGCAAGGAGAAATCAGGTATATACCGGAATATACCGCTTTCGGCAGGGAAACATGGAGGTAGTAAAAGACCAGGCAGCTGTCAGCATAGAAGATATAATCAATGCCCTTAATCTGATTGGGGAAGAGGTTGTATTTCTGGGAGACGGAGTTCCTGTATATAGAGAGATTATTGAGACAAAAATAGAGATACCCCATACTTTTGCACCAGCCCATGTAAATAAACAGCGTGCGGCAGCAATTGCAGTGCGGGCATTGGAATACTGGAAGCAGGGGTTGTATGGGGATGCAGATACCTTTGAACCGGAATATCTGCGTTTATCCCAGGCAGAAAGAGAACGTCTGGAGAAAAATAAAGAGGAAAAGAATGAATAAAATAGAGCTATTGCCACTGCAAAGTGGGTATTGTGAAGCGGTTGCGGAAATTGCCAGGGAAGCCCTTCCGGAGCACTGGTCATTGGAGAGTATCCGGGATGTCTTGCGTTATGACAATAATATATTTTATGTGGCATACAGCACAGAGGACAGGCGGGTTGCAGGCTTTGCAGGCATCATGGTAATTGTGGATGAAGCGGAGCTTTTAAATATTGCGGTTCATCCCGGTTATCGCAGAAGGGGAATTGGTAAAATGCTGTTGGAACAGATGATACAGGAGGCTGTCAGGCATGGGGCCCGGCGGATGCTTCTGGAGGTACGTCGGAGTAACCATTGTGCTATAGAGTTATATAACAGATATCAATTTACTGCGTTTTCTGAACGCAGGAATTATTATAAAGACCCTGTGGAGGATGCGATTATTATGGAGAAGCTGTTATTGTAAAGCGGAAAGCTCTGTGGGTTGTAAATGAACAATTATTACCACTGGATTTTATAAACGAATTAGGCTACCATAGAACATAGATGAGACTGTTTTCAGGAAATGGATGGTCACAATAATTTTAACCTGAGATAGAAGAAACGTATGGAGGCTAATATGGAACATTTGGTTTGTAATAAGTGTGGAAGACAATTACGGGTAGAAAAGGGAATCGCAAAGGAGGATTATTTGCACGTTTGCAAGTCCTGGGGATATTTTTCAAAAAAAGACGGAAGGACACAGGAATTTATTTTGTGTGAGGAATGTGTGGAAATCATGACGGAACAGTTTGTGATTCCTGCCAAATTTAGTGAAACAACAGAAATGCTTTAAGTATGGATACAGGGGTAGGTGAATAGAAGCTGGTATCCGTGTCTGAAGCAGATTAGAAAGAGGGAATTTGATGATAGACGTATGCTTACTGGGTACTGGCGGAATGATGCCGTTACCATATCGTGCATTGACATCATTGATGGTGCGCTATAATGGAATGAATGTTCTGATAGACTGCGGTGAAGGCACACAGGTTTCAATTAAACAGCAGGGCTGGAGCGTAAAACCCATTGACGTGATTTGTTTTACGCATTTTCATGCAGACCACATAAGCGGACTGCCTGGGCTGCTGCTCACCCTGGGGAATGCAGACCGGACAGAACCTATAACCATGATAGGACCGAAAAGGCTGGAGAAAATTGTGAATGCCTTGAGAATGATTGCTCCTGAGCTTCCGTTTCCGATTCGATTTATTGAACTGGAACAGGAGGAGGAAAGCTTTACATTTAATGGCCTTCGGATTAATGCATTTAAAGTGAATCATAACATTACCTGTTATGGATATAGCTTAGAGCTTGACAGGGCAGGGCGCTTTGACGTAAACAGGGCAAAGGAATTGCAGATTCCTGTATCATTTTGGAGCCGCCTGCAAAAGGGAGAGACAATAGAGCAGGAGGGGAGGATTATTTCCCCGGATATGGTTTTGGGCAGTGCAAGAAAGGGGATTAAGCTGACCTATTGTACAGATTCCCGTCCTACAAAAAGCATTGTAAAAAATGCAAAAAATTCCGATTTGTTCATATGCGAGGGCATGTACGGAGAGCCTGACAAAGAGCAGAAGGCAAGAGAATACAAGCATATGACATTTTATGAGGCGGCAGAGATGGCAAAGGATGCGAATGTGAAGGAAATGTGGCTTACGCATTACTCACCGTCCCTTGTGCGCCCCCAGGAATATGAAGATAAGGTCAGAAAAATTTTTCCCAATACAGTTGTGGCAAAGGATAGAAGGACGACAACGCTATTGTTTGAGGAGGAAGGTCTATGAAAAAAATAGGAACAAGGGGATTTATTACCATAGTACTGCTGCTTGTAATAGCAGGGCTGGTCTATTATACCTATTTGAATAATCGTGCCAGCAGCAGAAAGGAGGCTGATGAAAGTTCAGAAGCCCAGCAGCTTTTGGAGTACGATTTTGTGAATAACTATCCAAAAACAGTCAGGGAGACGGTAAAGCTTCACCTTAACTATTTAAAAAATGCCTACAATGATAAATTTACGGAAGACGAATTGTTTACAGTCAACCGGCAGATTCGTCAGCTCTTTGATGATGAATTACTGGCAGCTAATGCAGAGGACAAACAATTACAGGGGCTGAAGGATGAGATGCAGTTATATAAGGATAACAAGCAGAAATTTGTCAGCTTTTCACTGGCAGAGGGCAGCCAGGTGCAGTATAACACAGAAAATGACAGGGAATATGCCAAAATAAAAGTTTCTCTTGTTATTAAAGTCAGTTCAGCGTCTGCTTCTGTGGATGAAGAATATATATTAAGAAAAGATTCTGAGGGCAGATGGAAAATACTTGGATGGCAAAGGACGGATAATCCTTCCTCCGAGGATGAAGGAGATACAGATTAATGGAAAAGGATATCTATATATTAGGAATTGAATCTTCCTGTGATGAGACAGCAGCGGCAGTTATTAAAAATGGCAGGGAGGTATGCTCGAATATCATTTTTTCTCAGATTGAACTACATAAATTATATGGTGGCGTTGTTCCGGAAATTGCTTCCAGAAAACATATTGAGAAAATAAACCAGGTTATAAAAGAAGCCCTTTCAAAAGCCTCTATGGAGTTGGAGGATGTGGATGCCATCGCAGTAACTTATGGACCTGGGCTTGTGGGAGCATTGCTTGTAGGAGTGGCAGAGGCGAAGGCTATTGCTTATGCTGCCAACAAACCTTTGGTGGGAGTACATCATATCGAGGGTCATATAGCGGCAAACTATATAGAAAATCCAGATTTGGAACCGCCGTTTATGTGTCTGGTAGTGTCAGGAGGTCATACCCACCTTGTAAAAATACTAGACTATGACAAATTTGAAATCATAGGAAAAACAAGGGATGATGCAGCAGGTGAAGCTTTTGACAAAGTGGCAAGAGCCATTGGTCTTGGTTATCCCGGAGGACCGAAAATTGATAAGCTCGCAAGAGAAGGAGATAAGGAGGCTATTGTATTTCCAAGGGCTAAGGTGGAAGACAATGCATTTGATTTCAGCTTTAGCGGCTTGAAATCGTCTGTGCTAAATTATTTAAACCAGTGTGAGATGAAGCAGATTGAGGTGAATTCAGCCGATGTAGCGGCATCCTTCCAATATGCGGTTATCGATGTTTTGACGAGCCATGCAATTTCTGCGGTGAAGGAAATGGGCATGGATAAGCTTGCTATTGCAGGTGGTGTGGCATCCAACTCGTCTTTGCGGGAAAGTCTGCAGCAGGCCTGTGATAAGGAAGGGATTCGTTTTTATCATCCGTCGCCAATTTTTTGTACAGACAATGCGGCAATGATTGGTGTGGCGGGATATTATGCATTTCAAAACGGGGTTCGCCATGGCTTGGATTTAAATGCGGTACCCAATTTGAAAATTGGACAAAGACAGTAGTCAGCTTTACAATAGTCTATGATAATATAATGGTAAAGGGGAGTAAGAGGATGGGGAAGGTCACAGCTATTATTTTAGCAGCGGGAAAGGGAAACCGGATGCACTCAGATGTTCCGAAGCAGTTTGTGGATTTGTGTGGGAAGCCTGTTCTGTATTATTCTTTAAAGGCATTTCAGGATAGTAGTGTTGATGATATTATTTTAGTTACGGGTAAAGATGATATTATATACTGTGAAAATGCCATTATAAAAAAGTATCATATTAATAAGGTGAAAGCGGTGGTAGCAGGCGGAGCAGAACGGTATTGGTCTGTTAAAAATGGGCTGGCGGCTGCCGAAGGGACGGAGTACGTTTTGATTCACGATGCAGCCAGACCTTGTGTGACTGTGGAAATGATAGAACATTCTGTAGAAGCAGTCAGGCAATTTAAGGCATGTACAGTAGGTGTGCCGGTGAAGGATACAATTAAGGTGGTAGATTGTGAAAATGTAGGAATTGATACACCGGCGCGTGATACATTGTGGCAGATTCAGACACCCCAGAGTTTTTGTTATGATAATATTATGAGGGCTTATTGGAAAATGGAGCAGACACAGGATATCGATATTACAGATGATACTATGATTATGGAACGCTATTTAGGACAAAAAACAAAGGTGATTTTGGGGGATTACCGCAACATTAAAATTACAACACCAGAGGATTTATTAGTGGCTGAAATTTTTTTGGGAAATTTAGAAAAAAGTTGTTGACACAGGTAAAAGTTAGTGTTAATATAGTCAATGTCGCTGACGGAAAGAACGAAGTCAGAAAGCACGGAGAGGTATCGAAGTGGTCATAACGAGGCGGTCTTGAAAACCGTTTGTCCGCAAGGGCGCGTGGGTTCGAATCCCACCCTCTCCGCTGTTCTTAAATTTCATATTAAGAACGCGATTAACTTGCAGCTTGGAGAAGTACCCAAGCGGCTGAAGGGGCTCCCCTGGAAAGGGAGTAGGTCGTTAATAGCGGCGCGAGGGTT
>UQXF01000071.1 GCA_900544905.1 uncultured Clostridium sp. | reverse complement strand
CGAGATGACGTCGAGTCTCGTGGGCTCGGAGATGTGTATAAGAGACAGTATTTATTCGGATTTGGAGAGCCTGTCAGAACGCCTGGAGGAGGAAATCATGAAGGGCTCGGATTCCTTTACCGTTTATCTGCAGGATTTGGATGTGAATGCCATTAACCAGATTAATGAATCACTGGACGGTATATTTGGAAGCGGCGCAACATACCAGCAGGTGGGGCTGGTGGGGAATACTTATAAAAAGGTAACCATTACGATTAAGCAGTCGGCTAATTATTATGCAATGCAGGCATATCTGCAGAACAGTCCCATTCCGGATTCAGAGCCAAAGGCACAGGAATTATATGAAGTGATAAAGACAGTATTGGACACACAGATTTCAGAAGGGATGTCCGATTATGAAAAGGAGCTGGCACTGCACGATTATCTGGTGACCCATTGCAAGTACAGTGAAGACATATTCCAGCCGGCTGGCAGTGACATATACCGGGCATATGGTGCCCTGGTGAATCAGGATGCAGTTTGTAATGGCTATGCGGAGGCGCTGCAGCTGCTGTTTCAATGTGCAGGTATCAGGTCGGAATTTGTGATTGGCACAGCGGATGGTGTTGACCATGCCTGGAATCTTGTGGAGATAGATGGAAAATGGTATCATTTAGACGCAACATGGGATGACCCTCTGCCGGACCAGGGAGAGGAAACTCTGCATCCGTATTTTAATGTGCCGGATGAGATTATGGAGCAAAACCATACATGGAACAGGGAAGACTATCCAGCAGCAGACAGTATGGCAGAGAATTTCTATGTGAAGGAAGAAGCCTATTTTACTAATTTTGATGATTACAGCGTAAGTGCATATGATACTATGGTAAATGGAGGAAATCCAAGATATGAGGCTGTAATTGAGAATTATGTTGAGGATGAGGAAGATATGCAGTTTATCTTTGAGGATAATTTTAAATATAACAGCGTAAACTGGCAGACCTTTAAAGCAGGAAATTATTGTGTTCTTGTGATAAAAGCAGAGTAAAGGAGGAAGCAATGACAAAGCAGGAATTTTTAGAAGAATTAAAGAGTGCTTTAACCGGTGAGGTGCCGCCGGAGGTAATGATGGATTCCTATGGCTACTATTCAAATTATATTGACGAGGAGATGCGAAAGGGCAGAAGCGAGGCGGAAGTGCTGGCGGAGCTGGGAAAGCCTGCGCTGATTGCACGCTCCATCATAGCGGCACAGGCGGGAGAGCGGACTGCGGATGTAGAATATACAGAGGATGGAAGAACAAAAAAGGTCAGAAGAAATCCATTTTCTGAAAAGACGGAATCTGCCCGGCAGACACATAAAGAGTTTACGTTTGATTTTAATGCATGGTATGCGAAGGTGCTTTTTGTGGCACTGATTATTGTGCTGGTTATACTTGTGTACTTTATCCTAAAGCTTGGCTTCTGGGTGCTGGTGACCTTTGGTATTCCGATTCTGATTGTACTTGGTATTATTTATTTAATTATGTATTTTACCCGGTAGCAGAATCGCCTAAAGTGGCTCTTTTTCGGTGCTTGCTGTTTTATGAATTGCGGCTTGAAAAAGAAACTATATGGTGTTAAAATAAAGAACGCATGTGAAAAAGTATTTTAAAGGATAGGAGTCGGTGAAATGTCAGGACATTCAAAATTTGCAAACATTAAACATAAAAAGGAAAAAAATGATGCGGCAAAGGGAAAAATCTTTACTATAATAGGTAGAGAAATTGCAGTAGCGGTGAAAGAGGGAGGAGCAGACCCGAATAACAATTCCAAGCTTCGGGATGTGATTGCCAAGGCAAAGGCAAATAACATGCCAAATGATACCATTGAGAGAGGCATCAAGAAGGCGGCGGGAGATGCAAACTCTGTTAATTATGTGTCCATTACATATGAAGGCTATGGACCAAATGGTACAGCCATTATTGTGGACGCTCTGACGGATAACAAGAACAGGACAGCCTCCAATGTAAGAAATGCATTTACAAAGGGTGGCGGTAATGTGGGAACTCCTGGCTGTGTATCCTTTATGTTTGATAAAAAGGGACAGATTATCATTGATAAGGAAGAGTGCGATATGGATGCAGACGACCTTATGATGATGGCATTGGATGCTGGAGCAGAGGATTTTGCGGAAGAAGAGGACAGCTTTGAAATCATTACCGGGCCGGATGACTTTTCTGCAGTGCGGGAAGCCCTGGAGGCAGAAAAGATACCTATGGCGTCGGCAGAGGTGACAATGGTTCCGCAGACATGGGTGGAGCTTACCAGTGATGAGGATATCAAGAAGATTAATAAGATTTTAGATTTGCTGGACGAGGATGATGATGTCCAGGCAGTTTACCATAACTGGGACGAATAGGATTTTACAATGAAATGTGAAAGGATGAAACGGTTACGTGAGACGGTTTCATCCTTTATTATGATATATTGAAGCAGGGTATAAGAGAGACAAAAAGAAGCAGAGGGAGGATACTTTTATGAAAAATTTGAAAATGGTGCTATTTATGGCATTCGCCGTACTGTTGGTGGCAGCGAATAATATCAGTGTGCAGGCAGCTGCAACAGATGCAGATAAAAAAATTGCTATCAATAGTACTAATTTTAAGGGCTTAACAGCATTTGCAAAGAAGCAGGATACCGATGGCGACGGTTATTTGTCAATGGCTGAATTGAGTAAAGTGTTTGTCATTAATAATGATACGAATAATGACGGGAAAGTGGATATTAAAATAACAGGACTTGGAGGGATAGAGCATTTTCCTAATGTCAGCACAGTATCTCTTTTAAAGTATTCAAAGAGCACATTGACGATTCCGAAAAGTGCTTCTGTTCGATGGCTGACTTTGTATGATGTAAATACAAAAAGTCTGAAGATTAATGCTCCCGGTGTACAGGAAATAAAGCTGTCTTCCCGGCGGTCTTCGTTTAAGAAAAAGTTGAAGAAGTTAGATATATCGAATTGCAGTAAACTGGTTATATTTGATATTAATTACGCTACGGATTATTTGACACAGTTAAAGCTTCCAAAAGAAAAAAGTAAATTAAGAAGTATTTCACTATGCAAAGTAAAATGTAGTTCTTTGAATTTGTCAAAGTATAAAAATCTTCAGGAGGTTATCGTTTTGGTAAGCTCTGTGAAAACTGTTAATCTAAGCAAATGTAAAAAGCTGCTTTATGTGTATTTTTATCGCTGCGATAAACTAAAAAGCGTGAAAGTGAACAAAGCCTCCAAGCTGCGGTATCTGAATTGGTATGGGTGCAAAGCCTTGAAAAGGAGTGGAATAAAGACCGCCGGCAAGGGTAAAATTGGAGGCGGAACGGGTATGTATTGGCTAAATACAAAAAAATATAATAAGTTTATTCAGAGTTTATACCAATAGTATTTTAAAAAATGAGATTCAGGGAGTTTCCATTGATGGTATTTATGAAAACTCATTAAATAAATTTCAGGAGGATTATAAAATGAAGCTGGGAATCGTTGGCCTTCCAAATGTAGGCAAAAGTACATTATTTAATTCGTTAACAAAGGCAGGAGCAGAATCTGCAAATTATCCGTTTTGTACCATCGACCCCAATGTGGGTGTGGTTCCGGTACCGGATGAGAGAATTGATGTCCTGACCAAGATGTATAATTCCAGGAAAACCGTACCGGCTGTCATTGAATTTGTGGATATTGCAGGTCTTGTGAAGGGAGCCTCCAAAGGGGAAGGTCTCGGTAACCAGTTCTTATCCAACATCAGGGAAGTAGATGCCATTGTCCATGTGGTGCGCTGCTTTGAGGATTCCAATGTGGTACATGTAGACGGAAGCATTAATCCCCTTCGTGATATTGAAACCATTAACTTTGAGTTAATCTTTTCAGACATTGAAATACTGGACAGAAGAATTGCAAAGAATCAGAGAGCGGCGAATAATAATAAAGATATTGCAAAGGAAGTTGCCTTTATGAAACGCATTAAGGAGCATTTGGAAAACGGCAAGCTTGCCATTACCTTTGAAGTGGATGGTGAGGACGAGGAGGCGTGGATGGCAGAGTATAATCTCCTTACCAGAAAACCGGTTATCTTTGCAGCAAATGTGGCGGAGGATGATTTGTCAGATGATGGTGCAGGGAATGAATATGTGAAGGCTGTCAGGGACTATGCGGCAGAATATGGCTCCGAGGTATTTGCTGTGTGTGCCCAGATTGAACAGGAGATTTCCGAATTGGAAGAGGATGAGAGGAAGATGTTCCTGGAGGATTTGGGACTTTCAGAATCCGGACTGGATAAATTAATCCGTGCAAGCTATTCTCTGCTGGGACTGATTTCTTATCTGACCTCCGGAGAGGACGAAACCCGTGCATGGACAATCAAGAAGGGGACAAAGGCGCCTCAGGCTGCCGGAAAAATCCATACGGATTTTGAACGGGGCTTTATCCGGGCAGAGGTGGTAAATTATAAGGATTTGGTGGAAAACGGTTCCATGGTGGCAGCGAAGGAAAAGGGACTTGTACGTTCTGAGGGTAAGGAATATGTTGTCCAGGACGGAGACGTCATCCTGTTTAAGTTTAATGTATAGGTAGGAGGCTTTTTATGTATGAAATACGGTTTCCCAATTTAGGAATTGTACTTAAAAATGTGGCGGACGGCTTTTCTATTGGAGGCTTTGAAATACGTTTTTATGGAGTTATCATTGCCTTTGGGTTTATTCTTGGCTATCTGTTAATTGCCAAAGAGGCAAAACGGACCGGGCAGAATCCTGAGTTGTATCTGGATTATATGCTCTGGCTGGTGATTCCGGCAATATTGGGAGCGAGAATTTATTATATTCTCTTCAGCCTCGATGATTATATTAAGGAGGGGCAGTCTCTCAAGGATACGATTCTCGGAATGATTAATATCCGGGGAGGTGGGCTTGCCATATATGGCGGGGTCATAGCGGGAATTATCACGCTTATCATTTTTGCAAAAAAGCGGAAGGTCAGTATAATGCTGATGCTGGATACCTGTTCCATGGGACTTCTGGTGGGACAAATCCTTGGAAGATGGGGAAATTTCTTTAACAGGGAAGCATTTGGTGGTTACACAGATTCTCTGTTTGCCATGGCAATTCCGGTAGAGTGGTTTGGAAGTAAGAATTTTTTGCTGAGTACGGTAAATAACGGAATTATCACCCAGGAAATGATAGACAATGTATTGACGATTAACGGAAAGGAATTTATTCAGGTGCATCCTACCTTTTTATATGAGTCTCTATGGAATCTGGGGGTACTGCTTATAATCTTTCTATATAGAAGGCATAAAAAGTTTGACGGCGAAATGTTCGCCATGTATATCTGGGGATATGGTCTTGGCAGGGTATGGATAGAGGGGCTCCGTACAGACTCTCTTATGGTTCCGGGAATGGACTTTAAGGTGTCCCAGCTTCTGGCAGCATTTTGTGTAGTAGGGGCGTCTGTTTATATTATTTACAAGCGTATGCAGCTGAGTAAAGCCGGTGGGGAAGAACATGTGGAATAGTTTCCCATGGTAAATGGACACCGGTAAAATTGAATAAACAATGGTGAAAGCCACAGGATTTTAACAAGCTTAAATCCTGTGGTTTTTTTGTTGCCATGTATATAAGAAAAAGGTCCGGTGAACCATTTTTGAGTTTTGCATGGTGACAAAGTGGGGGATTCCTCCACTTTCTCCCACTGTCAGGAAATGAAAAGTGGGTGAAAAATACCTGTATAAAGAGAAAACACAAAATATCCGGAATTGAAAATAAGGACGCACAAGATATTGTGTATTTTTGAAAAAATAGGTATAAAAACAGGACAAATTATATACAAAGTGCACAAAAAATGAAGAAAAACTTTAGCCAATTTCACAATAAAATAAGGGCAAATCTTTTATTGCATTATGTAACCCGATGGGGTACAATAGTGGTTGTAAGTGGTGAATTGTGGTAGACGGTGGTAAATTGTGGTGGATTTATCACAGAACGGAAACCACGATGGCTGCGGACGAAGGATAGAAGAAGGGAAGGTGACAGCCATGTCCAAGGGATTAAAAGGTGAATATAACCATTCTGTTGATTCCAAGGGAAGAATGATTGTACCTTCAAAGCTGAGAGAGCAGTTAGGCTTATCCTTCGTTGTAACAAGGGGAATGGACGGATGTCTGTTTGCTTATCCCAATGATGAATGGGAGATTTTTGAGGGCAAATTAAGGCAGCTTCCAATGACCAATGAGAACTCAAGAAAGTTCAAAAGATTTTTCCAGGCAGGTGCTGCGGATTGCGAGGTTGACAATCAGGGAAGAATCCTTCTGCCGGCTAATTTGAGAGAGTTTGCCGGTATTACCAAGGATGTGACTGTGGTTGGTGTCGGCGAGCGTGCTGAAATCTGGAGCAAAGAAAAATGGGAAGAGAAAAACAATATTGACGACATCGATTTCAATGAATTGGCTCAGGGAATCGAAGATTTAGGCATTATGATTTAGGAGGATAGACGTTGGAATTTTCACATAAGTCAGTGTTACTGGAGGAAACCATAGAGGGTCTTAACATCAGAGAAGATGGAACTTATGTGGACGGAACCCTGGGTGGTGGAGGACATGCATTTCATGTGTGTGAGCGTTTATCCGGTAAAGGCAGGTTCATAGGAATAGATCAGGATGCAGCTGCCATTGAGGCAGCAGGCATCCGGCTATTACCATATCAAGATAAAATAAAAATTGACATTGTAAGAAGCAATTATCAAAAAACCCCTCAGGTTTTAAAGGAACTGGACATTGACGGTGTTGATGGTATC
This sequence comes from uncultured Clostridium sp., assembly GCA_900544905.1. Classification (GTDB taxonomy): domain Bacteria; phylum Bacillota; class Clostridia; order Lachnospirales; family Lachnospiraceae; genus CAG-590. Next base: position 12,188 of record UQXF01000071.1, on the reverse strand, counting down.
GTTCTTGACCTGGGGGTATCCTCCTATCAGTTAGATACACCGGATAGGGGTTTTACATACAGAGAGGATGCACCTCTCGATATGAGAATGGACCAGAGGCAGGAAATGACTGCTAAGGATATAGTAAATGATTATCCGGAAGCGGAGCTTTTCAGGGTAATCAGGGAATATGGCGAAGAAAAATTTGCCAGAAGCATTGCCAGACATATATGTCAGGCGCGAAAGGAAAAAGTCATTGAGACAACATTTGAGCTCAATGACATTATAAAGGCTGCTATACCAATTAGAGCTAGGTCTGCAGGAGGGCACCCTTCGAAGAGAACCTTTCAGGCTATCAGGATTGAATTAAACCAGGAACTGACCATTCTGGAACAATCCATCGACCAAATGATAGAGCTGTTAAACCCAAGGGGCCGAATATGCATCATTACGTTCCACTCATTAGAAGACCGGATTGTAAAGAGGATTTTTAGAACAAACGAGAATCCTTGTACATGCCCTCCCGACTTTCCTAAATGTGTATGTGGAAAGGTTTCCAGGGGGAAGGTCATAACCAGGAAACCCATCTTACCGTCAGAGGAAGAGTTAGAAGAGAACAGAAGAAGCAAAAGTGCAAAGCTGCGTATTTTTGAGAAGGCTTAATTGGTGTTAAGTAAATAAAGAACAATAGAAGAAAAATGCGGGATATCACAAATGATGAACGTATTTAGAAGAGGGGAATGAGAATATTGAATTCAAGGTATGATGAAAGAGAATATTACATCGAAGGTAATACAGCAAGAAAGCTGAATGCAGTACCTGAAAGAATTAATCGGCCGGAGCCGGAAGAGCGTAAGGTCAATGAAAAAATCAATAGAAACAGAAATCGTGCAAGAGCATTTGATTTAAAATATACAATAGCACTGACAGTTGCAACAGTATTTTTATTTGTATCCTGTGTAAATATGCTGACAATACAGGCAGACATTACAGAGCAGAGGAGACAGATTGCAGCATTGGAAAGTAATTTAAATGAACTGACTGATACAAATGATGAGACAAATAAAAGATTGGAAAGTTCAGTTGATTTACCTGAAATATATGATGTAGCTACAAATGAGCTGGGTATGGTATATCCAAAAACGGGACAGGTTGTTTCTTATGAGGCAAGTAATCCGGACTATGTAAAGCAGTTTAAGGATGTACCGTCTAAATAAGATTAGGTGTGATAATATGGCAAAGAAGAGAAAGCGTTTTCTTGCAAGAATGCAGACGAAATTATTTGTAATCGTAATTTTGCTTACGTTGGTTTTTCTGTTCTTAATAGGAAGACTGATTTATATCAATGCGAAGGATGGAAAAAGATATGAAAAAACAGTGCTGGCACAGCAAAGCTATGACAGCATTGAAATTCCTTACCGGAGAGGCGATATTTTAGACCGCAACGGAACGCAGCTCGCAACCAGTGAAAAAGTGTATAATCTGATTCTGGAGCCGAAAAATGTGTTGCAAAGCGACGAGGTGAAGACGGCAACGGTGAAGGCGCTTACCAAATATTTTGAGCTCACAGAGGAAGAGATTAATAAAGCGCTGGAGGACAAGACCTCCTTATACAAAAAAATAAAGGATAAGCTGACCTATGACCAGGTGTCTCCTTTTAATGAATTTTTAACCACCGGTGAGGCAAAAAATGTAAAGGGCGTCTGGTTTGAGGACGAATATGAACGGTATTATCCCTATGGCTCCCTGGCGTGTCATGCACTGGGATTTACTGTCAGCGGCAATGTGGGACAGGGTGGAATTGAAGGCTATTACAGTGAGGAGTTAAACGGAATAAACGGAAGAGAATATGGGTATCTCACAGAGGACATGAATTTAGAGAGAACTACAAAGGAGCCGGTAAACGGATATAATGTGGTGTCTACAATTGATGCCAATGCACAGACCATTGTAGAGAAAAAGATATCTCAATTTATGAAGGAAACAGGGGCAAAAAATGTATCTGCCCTGGTGATGGACCCCAACTCCGGGGAAGTACTGGCAATGGCAAATTCAAACAGCTATGACTTGAATAATCCCTATGAGGACAGTGCAATACAATATTTGTTTGAGGAAAAAAATATTGATTATCTGCTGGGGGATGCATCGGTACAGGATTTCTTTGAGGAGGACGAGGAAGACAAATTGTCTGATGAAGATGCTGCGTTAAAGGCGGTGCTGGAAGACCGGAGTATATCAGCGGAACAAAAGGTCAGTAGCCTTACAGATGATTTCCGGCTGCTGTGTCTGAATAAGGCATGGCGTAATTACATTATATCAGATAATTTTGAGCCGGGCTCCACTTATAAGACGTTTACAATTTCAGGTGCCTTAGAGGACAGCATAATTTCGGAAAAGGATTCCTACTTTTGCGGAGGTAATCTGACTGTAGAGGATTATAAAATCAACTGCCACAATCACAGCGGACATGGACAGGTGACGGTGGAACAGGCATTGATGCAGTCCTGTAACGTGGCGCTGATGGAGATTGCCCAGAAGGAGCAGAGAGGGGTTTTTGCCAAATATCAGGATGTGTTTGGCTTTGGAAAAACAACCAGCATAGACCTTGCAGGGGAGGCTTCCGGAGCTGTTTATGATGAGGAAGGACTGAACCCGGTGGAGCTTGCAACCTCGTCCTTTGGACAGGGACTTACCGTTACGATGATTCAGATTGGAACAGCATTCTGTTCGGTTATCAATGGCGGGGATTATTATGAACCGCATATGGTAAAACAGATTGTAGATGAAAACGGAGGAATTATTAATAATATAGAGCCGACGGTTCTGAGAAAGACCATATCTTCAGAGACATCGGAGTTTATGCGGCAGGCGTTGTTTAAGGTAGTAGATTCCGGTACCGCCCAGAAGGCAAAGGTGGAGGGATATACCATAGGTGGTAAAACCGGTACGGCGGAAAAAATTCCGCGCAACCAGGGTAAATATCTGTTATCTTTTATCGGTTTTGCACCGGTTGAAAATCCACAGGTAGTGGTGTATGTCACTGTGGATGAGCCGAATGTGGATGACCAGTCAAGCTCTGGTCTTGGTACAATTATTGCCCAGAGTATTTTTGAGGAACTGCTTCCTTACATGAATATCTATCAGACAGAGACAGAGGAGAGCAAGGGTGACCCGGATGTGGGCGACCAGGTGGCAACACCTCTGTATGAAGGCACGGTTCCGGAGGAGGGAATCAGCCAGGAAACCACAGAAGCCGGTAATGATGAAGGAAATGGTGAAGGAGCTGCAGAGCCGGAAACCACACAACAGGAGACAACAGAAGAGGGCAGCACACAGGAAGTTGTAACTGAAAATACACAATAAAATGCTATATGGATTGGAACCGCTGGTGGCTGGTTCTATAGGATTGTAAAGGCATGGGGTACTTTGGGAGAAGTAAACCATGCCTGGGTTTTATGTATGCATATCTTTTTGTTTTTCATAATATCTTTATAAAAAGAATGATAAGGTGCCATTTATGCCAAAAACATTCACAAGAAAGAAAATATTTGTTGTCGCTCTGCTGATAATATTGGCACTTCTTTTGTTAATAGGAAGATTGGGATATCTGATGATAGCAAGGTCGGAATATTATCTGGCAAAGGCAGAGGCACTTCATGACAGAGAGAGAAGCATTAAAGCAAAAAGAGGGATTATTTATGACAGGAATGGGGTGGAACTGGCTGGCAATAAGCCGGTCTGTTCCATTTCGGTCATTCACTCTCAGGTGACAGATGAGGATAAGGTGGTGGATGCGCTGTGCAGTATACTGGAGCTGGAGGAAGCCAGTGTCCGGAAAAAGGTGCAGGCAAATACAATCCGGGAAAAAATCAAGAGCAATGTGGATAAGGAAGTTGCGGACCGGTTAAGGGAGCTGCATTTAGACGGTGTCATGATTGACGAGGATTACAAGCGCTATTATCCCTATAATACACTGGCAAGCAAGGTATTGGGCTTTACCGGGTCTGATAACCAGGGGATTGTGGGGCTTGAGGTTGCTTATGAAAGTGTGCTGGCTGGCACGCCGGGCAGTATATTGACGCTGACGGATGCCAATGGGCAGGAGATTGAAAATGAGGCGGAAAGCCGGATTGAGCCCATTGCCGGTAATAATCTGTATACCTCCATTGACGTCAATATCCAGAAGTATGCAGAACAGGCGGCAACAAAGGTGCTGAAGGCAAAGCAGGCAAAACGGGTATCCGTTGTGCTGATGAATCCCCAAAATGGAGAAATTTATGCAATGGTAAATGTACCGGAATATAATTTGAATGAACCTTATACATTAGTGAATGTAGAAGATTTATATAGTAAGACATCGGAAGAAGATGTCCAGACAGAAACCACAATAAAAGAAGAGGAAGAGAAAAATGACGACACAGAAAAGAAAGAAATGACAGAACAGGAAAAGCAGGATGCGCTGAATAATATGTGGCGTAATTTCTGCATTAATGATACCTATGAGCCGGGCTCTACCTTCAAGCTGGTAACAGCGACGGCTGCTTTAGAGGAAGGTGTGGTAAAGCTGGATGACACGTTTAACTGTCCCGGCTTCCGGATTGTGGAGGACAGGAGAATCCGCTGTCATAAGGTGGGAGGACACGGTACAGAAACCTTCAAGGAGGGAATTATGAATTCCTGTAATCCAGTATTTATGGATGTGGGAGCAAGGGTTGGCGTTGCCAATATGTATAAAAATTATGAAAAACTCGGACTGTTTGAAAAGACAGGTGTGGATTTGCCCGGAGAAGCTTCCTCTATTATGCACAAGCAGGAAAATGTCAAGGCGGTAGAGCTGGCAACCATGAGCTTTGGGCAGTCCTTTCAGATTACGCCGCTGCAGCTGCTGCGGGCTGCCAGTGCGGCGGTTAACGGTGGTACACTGGTGACGCCTCATTTCGGACTTTACGCAACCGATGAAGAGGGAAACCAGACAAAGAAATTTACCTATGCCACCAGGGAAAATGCAATCCGGAAGGATACCTCGGATACCATGAAGGAGCTGTTAGAGGCAGTTGTGGCAGAAGGCTCCGGAAGCAAGGGTCAGGTGGAGGGTTACCGTATTGGCGGGAAGACTGCAACCTCTGAAAAGCTTCCAAGAGGAAATGGAAAATATATTTCTTCTTTTCTTGGATTTGCACCGGCAAATAATCCGCAGATTATTGGAATTATTCTGATTGATGAACCGGTGGGCATATACTATGGAGGAACAATAGCAGCTCCGGTAATGTCGGAAATGTTTTCTAATATTCTGCCTTATCTGGGAATAGAGGCTGATTATGCAGAAGAAAAGGAGCAGACCGTGTTTTTTTCAGATTTTGAAGATACCGTAGAGTAGAAACCGCAGGAATAATGCATAAGAAGGTTGATAAAATGAAAAAAAAGAATTATACTACTAGGGTATATGTCTGACGGGACATACAAGGTCTTGTGTTTTAAAATCGGTTTAAGGCACATAAATAAAGAATTACAAAAGGGTAGGAAAGATTATGAAATATGATTTTACAGTATTAGCACCAGTGTTAATTGCGTTTGGTATCAGTGTGGTTTTAAGCCCGGTTATGATACCTTTCCTGAAAAAATTAAAGTTTGGACAGTTTGTGCGGGATGACGGACCGGAATCCCATTTAAAGAAATCCGGTACGCCAACCATGGGCGGTCTGATTATTTTATGCAGTATTGTTATCACGTCACTGTTTTATATGAAGAGTAACCCGGTTATTCTGCCGGTACTGTTTGTAACGCTGGGATTTGGTCTTGTGGGTTTTTTGGATGACTATATCAAGGTTGTGATGAAGCGCTCCATGGGACTCCGCGCATGGCAGAAGATGGCGGGACAGTTTGTTATTACAGCTGTGTTTGCATACTATCTGGCAAATTATACAGACATTGGTACAAAGATTATCGTTCCGTTTATGCATGGATATGAGCTGGATTTAGGCTTCTGGTTTTATCCGTTTCTGTTTTTTGTTGTGATAGGAACCGTAAACGGAACGAATTTCACAGACGGACTGGACGGTCTGTTATCATCCATTACCGTTTTGACAGCCACCTTTTTTACCGTGGTGGCAATTGGAACGGCATCCGGGCTGGAACCTATTACCTGTGCTGCGGTAGGAGCTTTGTTAGGCTTCCTTGTCTATAATGTGTATCCGGCTAAGGTGTTTATGGGTGATACGGGCTCACTGGCGTTGGGAGGACTGATTGCGTCCACGGCGGTAATGCTGCGCATGCCGCTTTATATTATCATTGTGGGATTTATTTATTTTGTGGAGGTTCTCTCTGTTATAATTCAGGTGCTCTACTTTAAAAAGACCGGAAAAAGAGTCTTTAAAATGGCACCGATTCATCATCATTTTGAGTTGTCCGGATGGCCGGAGACAAAGGTGGTTTCTATTTTCGCAATTATTACAGCGATACTCTGTCTCGTTGGTCTGGTGGCATTGTAGTATAGTAATTTCAGTTAACAGAATGGTATAAATGAAAGAAACATATGGAGGATATTATGGATTTTCATAAGAAGGTACTGATTGCCGGTACAGGAAAAAGCGGAATTAACGCAGGTAAGCTATTGCTGGAAAAGGGAGCAGAGATTGTCTTTTATGATGACAATGTTTCCCTGGATATAACGAAGCTGCTTTCTCTGTTTGAGGATGCGGAGAGAATCAGCGTTGTGCTGGGAGAGGTGAATGAAAAGATACTTTCCAATATTGATTTAATGGTAATCAGTCCGGGAGTACCGGTGGACTCGGATGTGGCAAATGCAGTCCGGGATGCCAGAATCCCTATCTGGAGTGAAATAGAGCTTGCCTATCATGCAGGTGCCGGACATCTGGCTGCTATAACGGGAACTAACGGAAAGACTACCACCACATCCCTTGTGGGGGAGATTTTTGCAGCATATACGGATAACAGTTTTACGGTTGGGAATATCGGGATTCCTTATACAGAGGTAGCATTGCAGATGAATGAGGACTCCTATACAGTTGCGGAGGTATCTTCCTTTCAATTGGAGACAATCGTAGATTTCAGACCGCATGTCAGCGCAGTATTAAATGTTACTCCGGACCATTTGAACCGGCATTACACAATGGAAAATTATGCTTCGGTGAAGCTGGATGTCTGCAAGAACCAGAAGGAGGAGGATTACCTCATATTAAATTATGATGACGAGCTTACGAGGGCAATGGCAAAGGATAAACGGGTAAAGGCAAGAGTGGTATTCTTTAGCCGGTTACATAATTTGGAAGAGGGTATCTGCCTGCAGGACGATGCCATTGTAATAAGGGAAAACGGAACAGAAACCAAGGTTATTGACACAAAGGATTTGATTCTCCTTGGAGGACATAATCTGGAAAATTATATGGCAGGAATAGGAGTTGCCCATTATATGGGAATTCCGATGGAGATTATTGTCTCAGCCGTAAAAACCTTTAAGGGCGTTGCACACCGCATTGAGTTTGTGAAAGAGGTAAATGGCGTTGCATATTATAACGATTCAAAGGGAACCAATCCGGATGCCGCCATTAAGGGAATCCAGGCAATGAACAGGAAAACCGTACTGATTGGCGGAGGTTATGATAAGGGAGTTGCCTTTGATGACTGGATAAAGGCCTTTGACGGCAAGGTTAAGAAGCTGGTTTTGCTGGGACAGACAGCACATATGATTGCAGATACGGCAGCAAAGTATGGATTTACGGAGGTTGCTTTTGCAGAGGACTTAAAACAGGCAGTTGAGTTGTGCTTTGAGGCTGCCGAGCCTGGCGATGCGGTACTGCTTTCACCTGCATGTGCCAGCTGGGGAATGTTTGATAATTATGAACAGCGCGGAGATATGTTTAAAGAATTTGTTAATGAGTTAGGAGCATAGCATATGGCAGAAGGAAGGCCGCAAAATTCTAACAAACGAATAAGGAAAAGAAGGGGCTCTGCCTTTTTTAAAAGCAGTTTTTTTGACTATTCTTTATTGTTTATTGTTCTGTTTTTAGTTGCGTTTGGTCTGGTGATGGTATATAGTACCAGCTCCTATACCGCAGAGTTAAAAACCGGAACAGCTACCTACTATCTGAAACGGCAGGGAATATTTGCCCTGGCAGGAATTCTGGCAATGCTTGTTGTTGCCAGACTGGATTACCACTGGTGGAAAAAATGGTCTCTGCTTATGATGTATGCAGTGATTGGACTGCTGGTATTGGTGCTGATACTGGGAGAAGCGTCCCACGGTGCAGTCCGCTGGATTGCCATTGGTCCCATTCAGTTCCAGCCCTCTGAAGCGGCAAAGATTGTAATTATACTGTTTACTGCACATATGGCAACCATAAAGGCTGCCAGAATCGGAGACTTTAAGATTATGGCAAAGGTGGTATTTCTTCCGATTATTGCCGTAGCCTTAATTGCCAAGGAAAATCTGAGTACCGGTATTATCTGTGCGGCAATTACCCTGATGATTGTATTCGTTACCAGCCCAAAGGTAAAGCAGTTCCTTGTAATGGGAGCTATGGTTATTGCTTTAATGGGAATCTTTTTGCTGGTGGCATCCTATCGTCTGGAGCGTATTAAAATCTGGCTTGACCCGGAAAGCTATGAGAAGGGTTATCAGACCTTACAGGCATTATATGCCATTGGCTCTGGCGGTATATTTGGAAAGGGACTGGGGCAGAGCATCCAGAAGCTTGGCTTTATTCCGGAATCCCATAATGATATGATTTTTTCTGTTATCTGTGAGGAGCTTGGATTGTTTGGAGCAATCTGCGTGGTATTGCTTTTTGTTCTCCTTATTTGGAGATGTGTCATGATTGCCATGAGTGCTCCGGATTTGTATGGTGCGTTGATTGTAGTGGGAGTTATCACGCACGTTGCAGTGCAGGTTATCATTAATATAGCGGTAGTAACCAACACTTTTCCGCCGACAGGAGTTCCCCTTCCTTTCATAAGCTATGGAGGAACGGCGCTGTTTGGTCTGTTGATTGAAATGGGTCTGGTACTCTCAGTTGCAAGGCAGATTAAAATGCCAAAGGAATACTGACAGAATACATAAAGAAAAACAGAATCTTCATATATTTGTCACACAATTGCTTTATCTGCATATTATGGTATATATGGCAGGGATTGGATGTGTGGATTCCTTGAAAGCAATCAGTGTAAAAGAAGTCGATAAACTAAAAGGGAGTATAGAAATCCAGGGGTCGAAAAATACGGTTCTGCCGATTATGGCGGCAACCCTATTAAGTTCCGGTGTGTCAGTGATACACAATTGTCCTGTAATTGAGGATGTGCTGGTTATGTGCCAGCTTCTTGAATGTCTTCACGTGAAGACAGAGCTTACAGGGCATGTACTTACCATTGATACCACCAATGCGTCTTATGAACCCCTGCCGTATGCTCTGACTGGAAAGCTCAGGTCTTCAATTTTATTATTGGGACCGATTCTCGCAAGATGGAAAAAGGCGGAGCTGGGAATGCCTGGCGGGTGTGCCATTGGTATGCGGCCGGTTGACATTCATCTGGAAGGCTTTATGAAAATGAATGTGGATATCAGGCTCCATAAGGATATTTTAACCTGTGAAACCTTTCATTTGCAGGGATGCGAATACCATCTGCGGTTTCCCAGCGTGGGTGCCACGGAGAATCTGATTATGGCAGCTGTGGGCGCCAAGGGAAGAACTATTTTGCGTGGTGTGGCAAAGGAGCCGGAAATTGTAGAGCTCTGCAATTATCTCCTGTCCATGGGTGCCCTGATTGAGGGAGTTGGAACGGATGTATTGATTGTCAAGGGAACAAAGGAGCTGACAGCCTGTGATTACTGCAATGTTTATGACCGCATTGTTGCCGGGACATATCTGTTGATGGCAGCAGCGGTGCCGAGTGATATCAGGCTTTCGGGAATTGATGACATTCACTACATTAAAAATATTATAAAAACCGTCTCCAGGCTTGGCGTTAATGTGGTGCGCTTTGAGGATTGTTTAAGTGTGCAGTCCTTTGGAAAGGTGGAGGGAGGGGATTTTAAAACCGGAATATATCCGGAGTTTCCAACCGATTTACAGCCGGTGCTTCTTACTGTATTATTAAAGTCTGAGCAGAGCAGCACCGTAACAGAAACGGTATTTGAAAACCGTTTTGGAATTACAAGGGAATTAGAAAAGCTGGGTGCGGCTGTGCAGGTTAAGGGGCAGACTGCTGTATTGCAGGGAAATGCAGATTTACAGGGGCATACTGTGAAAGCCACGGATTTAAGGCAGGGTGCGGCTCTGGTGGCAGCCGGGCTCATCAGCAGAGGTTATACAACGGTAACGGATATTTCCTATATTGAACGGGGATATGAAGATATTGTAAGGGATTTGCAATGCCTGGGAGTGGAAATTGCATACATATAAAGGATAAGATATGAGTAATAGACAGGATAATGTTATACAATTTAAAAAGAGAAAAAAGGGCGTCATTGCAGGCGTTGTGCTGTGCGCCGCTGTTATTTTAATGGTGATACTTTTTACCTGTTTTGGCATTGATGAGATAGAGGTGACAGGAAACAAACACTATTCAAAGGAGCAGATTAAGGATTTTGTATTATCAGACGGATATATTGATAATACAATCCTTCTGATGCTGAAAAATAAGGTGCGTCCCATTGAAGATATTCCCTTTGTGGCAAAGCTGGATATCGAGTATGTAAATGCCCATAAAATCACATTGACGGTGTATGAAAAGGCCATGGCGGGCTGTATCGAGTACATGAATGAATATGTCTATTTTGACCAGGATGGGTATGTATTGGAGATATCCCAGACCAAGCTGGAGGATGCGCCCTGCATTACGGGAATGTCCTTTAACAGCATTGAGCTTCATGAGAAGCTTCCGATTGAGGACAAGAAACGGTTTAAGACCATTTTAAAGCTGACCCAGCTGATTCAGAAATATGAACTGCAGATTGAATCCATAAAATTTACATCAGAGGGAGAGATTATTCTTGGACATGAGGATATCAAAATCGAGCTGGGAGATGGAAGTAATTTAGAGGAGCAGCTGATTGATTTGGGTCAGATTTTGGAAAGGCTAAAGGGGAAAAAGGGTACGCTTGACATGAAGGATTTCGATACCGCCTCCGGAAAGGCATCCTTTAAGCCGGATAAAGAAGATGAAAAGCAAAAAAAATAAAAAAATTCGTTTGTTCTATTGACATTTCATAAAAAGTGGTGGTACTATTATGCACAAAATTTTTATGTATAAATACAGGCATCAAAGGAGGATGTGGAACAATGTGTGGAATTGTAGGATTCATCGGAGAACAGCCGGCAGCGCCGATTCTTTTGGAAGGGCTTTCAAAGCTGGAGTACAGAGGGTATGATTCGGCGGGAATCGCGGTTCGTAATGAAAAGACGGATAAGATCGCGATAGTAAAGGCAAAGGGGCGTTTGAAGATCCTTGCAGAAAAAACAGATAACGGGAAAAGTGTGCGAGGCACATGCGGGATCGGTCATACACGATGGGCCACTCACGGCGAACCTTCCGAGAATAATGCACATCCTCACTGCACGGATGATAAATCCGTTGTTCTTGTGCATAACGGGATTATCGAAAACTATCAAGAATTAAAGACAAAGCTTCAGAAAACGGGATATACGTTTTATTCACAGACAGACACGGAGATCGCGGTAAAACTGATAGATTATTATTATAAGAAGACCGGAACACCTCTTGAGGCGCTTACAAGGGCTATGCTTAGAATAAGAGGATCATATGCTTTCGGAGTGATGTTCCGCGATTGTCCGGGCAGATTGTTTGCGGCCAGAAAAGACAGCCCGCTTATTATCGGAAAGAGTAAAAAAGGCTGCCTGATCGCGTCAGACGTTCCGGCGATTCTGGATCGTACAAGAAACGTATATTATATAGGCAATCTTGAAATAGCGGAGATGACTTCGGAGGAAGTGCATTTTTATAATATCGACCGGGAAGAGATACAAAAAGAAATGACAGAGATCAAGTGGGATGCCGAGTCAGCCGAAAAAGGCGGGTATGAACACTTTATGTTAAAAGAGATACATGAGCAGCCGAAAGCCGTTCAGGATACGCTGGGCGCTTATATAAAAGACGGTGCGATTGACTTTTCGGAAGCAGGTCTGACAGACGAGCAACTAAAAAGCATTGAGAGGATCTATGTTGCGGCATGCGGA
>UQXF01000070.1 GCA_900544905.1 uncultured Clostridium sp. | reverse complement strand
ACGAGATGACGTCGAGTCTCGTGGGCTCGGAGATGTGTATAAGAGACAGGTACCTATATCGACAAAATGTGGACCCCGGATGATGACTGGGTTATGAAGGAACGTCCATGGTATACGGCAGGTATCCAGTCTGATGGAATCACATTTGGCGAAATGTATTTAGACTCTGACACTCAAAAATATATTGTTTCCGTTTATACCAATATCAGTGATGAGAAAGACAATGTTATCGGGGTTGTTTCGGCTGATGTACAATTAGATGCAATGGATGCTTTACTGCGGGAGCAGACACTGTTTACCGGGGGATTCTCTTACGCAGTGGATGCCACCAGCGGCATTATTTTTGGTAACAAAAACAATGAGTCCATAAACGGAAAAACGCTGGAGGAATGTACAGATACCATTTCCCAGGCAATCACTGAAATGCTGGAAAACCAGACATTTGACGAAATTACTCTCATAGACGGACAATATCTGAATCTTCACAAGGTGGAGGGAACCAATTTTGTTATTATCTGTCAGGTGGCAAAAAGTGACGTAGATTCTGCTCTCACCCCAATCATACGGACCTCTTTCATTACATCCCTTGTAGGAATCATTTTCTTAGGAGCAGCATTATTTGTTATCCTGTTCCTGCTGTTAAGACCGATAGGCAATATTAACACAATGATTGATTCCATGAATACACTGGATATCACACACCGTATTGATATCAACACTTCAGATGAATTAGGAACCATTGCAGACAATTTAAACCAGATGTCAAACCAGTTAAATGAAACCCTTACCGCAATCGAGCAGTCTGCCCATACCATCGACAATAAAGCCATGGAAAATGAAGAAACCGCCAGACATCTCTACTCTTCTGCGGAAACCCAGTACGAAGCCATGGAAAGTCTCACCGCCTCTATGGATGACCTGTCTAAAGCAGTCAACACCATAGCAGAAGGAGCCTCCATCCTGGCAAACAACGTATCCAATACCAACGATGCTGCAGATACGGTAAAAAATACCATCGACAATACGGTTACGCTGGCAAATTCCGGCAGAGACAATATGAATGTCATGATTGATAAAATGCATTATATTACCCAGTTATCTGACAACCTGCAGGAGGCTGTCAACAATGTGCATTCCGGATTAAACGGCATCAATACAATGGTCAATGTAATCCAGGATATTGCAGAGCAGACCAACCTGCTGTCACTAAATGCCAGCATTGAAGCTGCCAGAGCTGGCGAATCCGGAAAAGGCTTTGCAGTGGTTGCAGACGAAATCCGGACGCTGGCAGAAAGCTGCAGCAGCTCTGTCACGGACATTGTAAATACAACAAACAATATGCGTAAGCTGGTAAACATTGTAATGGAAAAATCCTCAGAGAGTAAAAATGCAATTTTAGAAAGCTCCGCTGTTGTAAATGACACCGGAATAACCTTTGAAAATATCCGCCAGACCATCACTGATATTAATTCTGCAATGACTACCGTAAAAAGCGCCATTGCCAATGTGGAAAATGTTGCAACGGATATTGCTGCCAGCACCGAGGAACAGACTGCCGGCACCGAGGAGATTCTGGCAACCTGTGAGCAGGTTATGAATATTGCCAGTGATTTCCGCGACGATGGCTCCCGGATGTCTGCATCCAGCGAAGAATTAAAACAGTTATCGGATTCACTGACAGAGCAGATTGCAAAGTTCCAGTTAGATTAAATTGTTACAAAAGCCTGGAATTCTTTTTATCAATGAATTCCAGGCTTCTAATAATTACACCAATGCCTGCTTCTCCACCTCCCGGCTAAGTCGGCACCGTTTTTCTGAATACGCAGGTCTTGCTATTTACCACACTTACAAATCATCCAGGGACTGCTCCACCACATCAATTAACTTTTCCATACTCCTTATACTTTCCTTAGGCATCTGATTTAAAACCCGGGTAATCTTCTCCATCATATCGGCATGAAGCTTTCTGTGATTTTGATAAACGGTATAGCCCTGTACCCAAGTCCCTCGCTCAGAAAATGCGACGGTGTTCTTACAATCACACAGGAAATGTCATGAAACTTCTCCGCCGCTATAAGCGCATATTCCGTCCCCTTTGAAATGGCATCCACCCCTATTTTCTCATATCCTCCAGCCTTCAGCCACCTAATTGCCCTTTCAATATATTCTAACGGCACCCGGTCTAAATATTTTCCCGTCTGCTGTGTCTTAAAAAGCCCAATTGCCAATGCAGCCATTCCGTTTGCCTGATAAAACTCTGCAATGGCTTTTGCTACTGTCATGCCTCCATCACTTCCGGAATTTCTCATCTGGCAAAGCAACAATAAAATGCAAATAGTATCTACACTTATGCATGATTCATTAAAATAGGCAGATACTATCCATGAGGTGACCGATTATGAAATATAACAATTTACAGGACTTAATATCACATAGCAGCAGCTCCAGACGATATTTTCTTTCATTGCCAGTTTCCCTGCAGCTGGCACTGCACGCGCACGGGGAATATATCTGTACCGCCTCCGATTTGCATCTTCGGGCAGATATGCTGGAAAAATATAATCACGCTGTTAAAAATACGAGGTTTTGAATCTACCCAAGCTGTAACAGATATCGTATAAATGAAGTCCTTCTGCTACCAGCACAACACTTCATTTCCATCCTCTGTCACCAGTACCATAATTTCCCACTGGGCAGAAGGCATTCCATCCTTTGTATATACCTCCCATCCGTTTTTTGAATCGGTAAAGATTTCCACCTTTCCCATATTCACCATGGGTTCAATGGTAAATATCATTCCCGGAACCATAAGCATTTCCTGTCCACGTTTTGAATTATAACCAACCCATGGCTCCTCATGGAATTCCAGACCCACACCATGTCCTCCAATTTCACGGACTACCGTATATCCATTGGCAAAGGCATGGTCATGAACCGCCTGTCCCATGTCACCTAAAAAACCCCACGGCTTTACTTCCTTTAATCCAAGTTCCACACATTCTTTCGTCACCTGTACCAGCTTCTGCTTTTCCGGGCTTACCTCACCGATACAGAACATTCTGGAGGAATCCGAAAAATACCCATCCAAAATGGAGGAACAATCCACATTAATAATATCTCCTGACTTTAAGATTACATCCTTGGAGGGAAATCCGTGACAAACCTGGTCATTTACGGAAGTACACACGCTATAAGGATAACCCTCATAATTCAAGGGTGCCGGAATACCGCCCATGTCTGTTGTCATATCATATACAATCTTATCAATCTCCGCTGTACTCATACCCTCATGAATATGCTCTTCAATATAATCCAGTACCGCTATGTTAATCTTGCAGCTTTCTTTGATTTTAGCAATCTGCTCCGGTGTTTTTATAATATTGTGAGGCGGCACTTCATGTCCCTCCCTTGCCATTCGTTTAATCCGGTCATCAAATGCCTCATGGCACACCTTATATTTTCTCCCGCTGCCGCACCAGCACGGGTCATTCCTGTTAAGCTTCTTTATCATATTATTACGCCTCCAACTTTTCTAAATTACCTTTTATTATAGCACAATCTAAAAATGGCTGCCCGTTACAAGCAGCCGTTTATTGATAAAATTTATCCTATAGACTCTTTGATAAAGTCTACAAATTCTTCCTTCGGTATCGGTTTTGAATAATAATATCCCTGTATATACTCACATTGTAAATCCGAAAACTGCTGTACCAGCTTTTCTGTCTCAATCCCCTCCACCACAATTTTCATATTCATTGCCTTAATCATCTGGATGGTATTCTGAAGTATAATCTGCAATTTCGGATTCTCACCCATATCGGCAAAGCTCTTATCCAGCTTCACTAAATGAAGCGGCAAAGAGGCAATACGTCTCATATTGGAATATCCCGTTCCAAAATCATCCAGTGAAAAGCTGATTCCGGCATCGCTTAAAACACTCAGGTTTTCCAGCATGGTTTTCTGGGAATAGGATGCCGCAGTCTCTGTAATCTCTAAATTAATCTGGTCCGGTGTAATCTTATATTTATCAATGGTTTCCAATACCTGATTTGCCAGGTCATTCTGCATACACTGTGCCACAGACAGGTTGATTTCAATATAATCAAGCTGCAGTGCCTTGTACTCCTCGCTGGCAATAAACCGGCACACCTCATCTAAAACAAAGGCACCAATTTTATGAATCGCACCACTCTTTTCTGCTGCCGGTATGAAAATCTCCGGTGAAATAAATCCATACTTGTCATCCTTTAACCGCAGCAGCGCCTCCGCTGAGTTAAAGCGCTGTTCATTCACAGAGTAAATTGGCTGATAATACACAGAAAATTTGCGCTCCACTAAAGCACGCTCTATAATCCAATCCATGTCTCTCATGATATCGTAATATTCTTTCTTATAAATATCACACGCATAGAGCACCTCGCCGGTGTATGCCTTTGTGTTCAAATCATTTCCAAAGGCGAGGAGAGAATCCACATCTGCAATATCCTCCGGGCACCTTGCAATACAGACACAGGTTACAAGGTTCAACTCCATCTGGTTAAACTGGAAATCCTTTTTCATGAATGCATTTATCTGCTTTGCCGCGTCCTCCGTCTTATCAAAATGCCGGTAATCCATTACAAACCGGAATTTCCCTGCCCCCAGATAGTACAGCTCTGCCTCAATGCCCTGCTTTCTGTTAAACTGCGCCATCTTACCCGCAATCTTATGGAGCACCTCATTCATGCCATCATAGCCTAACATATCCCGGATTGTATTATAGTTGGCTACATTAATTAATATGATTTCCACTGGTTTTCCATTGGCAAAGCCTCTCTTCATATCTGCAACATAGGCGCTTAATTTGCCAAGTCCGGTCGCAATGTCAATGGTTTCCTCCGGTCTTTGAATCATCATGGAAATAAAAAGCAGTCCGCATGCATTAGCAAACATTTCCACCACCATCGCCGGGAAGAAATACTGGATAACAACTGCCACTATCATAAATGGAAAAATAGCTACCAGTGCTGTATAACGCCTTTTGCTGAACAGCTTTCTGTAATGGCATATATAAAAAATCCCATAGATAATGTAAATGACTGCGGCGGCATACAGTAACAGGAAATGACTCCCTCTCGTATAATAATCATTGCCATCCAAATAAAATATGATGTGACGGAACGGATTAATGATTAGTGCCGCCAGCACCACCAGAAATGGCACAAAAAGTACAATTTTCTGGGCTCTGCTGCTATTTAACCTGTGCCAGGTGTCTGTCTGCGCCACCAGATATAAAATATATAAGGGTGTTATAAGCGTATGTAACAATAAATACATGGTATGTGCAATATATTTTGCAGTGACATAGCCCACACCCATCTTATCCAGATTGATGGCAGCAATATCAGCTATTACCGACAAGATGGACACTGCCAGCATGGCAAAAAAATAACGGTTTAATCTACCCTTCGTCATTCTTCGGAATATAGTTGAAACAAGCAATATAATAAGTATGATAAAAGCACAATAATCGAAATATGTTATCTTTTCCATCATAGTCCTCCTCATAAAAACATACCTTTATTATGACATATATGTTAAATATTTACAATATTTTTCTGAATTTCGTCCCCTTCAGGACTTACACCGGTATATTGGCATGTTTTTTGGCAACTCCCTGTGCTGCCGGTCTGCCGCTTAAACGAATCAAATCCTGGTACAGAACCTCCCTGGTCTTTTCCGGTTTAATCTCACCATCTACAAAATGCCGTTTTAACACCATGTCGCTGTTCATATAATGCTTCCGGTACTGGGCAAGCTGCTCCTTCAGATAGTCTTCCTTTTCCACTCCTTCCAGTTTGCCGAGCTGGCTGTGACATATAACCGCAACGGCACCCTCCGCCTTCATCACTGCAACCTCTGCCTCCGGCCAGACATAATGCCTGTCGGCGCCTAACTGCTTGCAGCCCATGAAAATATAGGAACCACCGTAAGCCTTCCTCAAAATGACCGTCAGGCGGATAGTTGTGGCATTGGCATAGGCCTGAATCATTTTCGCCCCATGGCGAATCAGTCCCTTGTGCTCCTGCTCTGCCTCCATGACAAATCCGGTGGAATCCGCCAGAGTGATAACCGGAATATTATAGCAATCACAATACTGTACAAACCGTGCCGCCTTGTCCGCGGCGTCCACATCAAGAGAACCGTTTTTATGTAATGTCTGGTTTGCAACCACCCCTACTGTAATTCCGCCAAGACTGCCGAAGCCCACCACAATATTTTTCGCAAATTCCTCATGTACCTCAATAAAGCTGTCATCATCTAATATCTCCCTGATAACCGGCTTCACATCATATACCTTCTGCTTGTCCTTCGGCAGAAATGTACATATATCCGTAATATCCTTTTCACGGTACCTGTCTGTCCGAAAACACCGTTCTTCCATGTAGCATGGCGGCAGAATATCTATCAGCCGGCGCACCCTGTCATAACATGCCTTCTCACTCTCCATGCGGAAATGCGCCACTCCACTGATGGAAGAATGGATTTCAGCGCCTCCCAGCTCCTCAATCAGATAATCGGTTCCCTGAACCTCGTTAATCACCTTGGCACCCGTCACAAAAAGATTGCTGATTTTATCAATGGTAAAGACAAAATCCGCCAGTCCCGGAGAATAGACCGCCCCTCCGGCACAGGTTCCCGCTATAATAGCAATCTGCGGAATATACCCCGACGCCATTGCATTCATCCGGAACAGCTCTCCGCAACCGGCAACCGATGCTGCTCCCTCCTGAATCCTGGCACCGCCGCCATCATAAATTCCCACCACCGGTTTTCTGTCAGCAATCGCCTCCTTTAAGATGGCAATAATCTGCTTGCTGTGCTGGTAACCGAAGGTACCTCCCATACAGGTAAAATCCTGCCCGTAAAAATATACCTTCTGTCCATATATATTCCCGTATCCGGTGATAACACCATCATATCCGGTACTCTTCTTTTTGACATCTCCTGCATCATTTTCTGTACCCTGTTCAAATGCCGGAGAAAAGGCTTCCTCCGGATAATATTCCGTAAAGCTTCCCCTGTCGAAAAGCAGGCGTATCCGCTCTATAATATGCAGCTTGTCCCTCGTATGCTGCCTGGTTATGCTATATGGGTTTACGTTTTTTAAATACATTTTTCCTCTCCTTGTACCAGATAATTGTGAAACTCTGCTTTTGATACCGCACGTTGTGCAATTATTGTATCACACATTACGCATAAAATCCTTAACTTTTCATTCCATTTTTGCTTATTTTATTGTACAATGGATTTAATTGGATTTTTACTTATGAAAGGATTTTTTTATGGTTTATATTGACGGCCTCAGGGTCATAGACGAGAGTACATACAGCAAATCAACAAATACAAACGGCTCCGGCAGCAGTGATTTTGATTCCATATTAGAGCAGGAGACCATAATATATGCCCAGCCGGAATCAGGCAATACAGGAATACCCCAGGACAAGTCCGGTTCCCTGTCTGCACCTGCATCCCTGGAGCGCTATTTCACAGAAGCTGCCGCCAAATATGGAGTGGATGCCAATCTTTTAAAGGCTGTTGCCAAACAGGAATCCGGCTTTAATCCGGATTCCGTTTCCAGCGCTGGCGCCATCGGTGTTATGCAGCTTATGCCCGGCACCGCTTCCTCACTGGGAGTTTCCAATCCCTATGACGCCGGACAGAATATCATGGGCGGGGCAAAATATCTCTCCCAGCTGTTACATAAATATGACGGTGATACCTCCCTTGCCCTTGCAGCATACAATGCCGGACCGGGCAACGTGGACAAGTATAACGGAATTCCTCCGTTTAAGGAGACCCAGAGCTATGTCCAAAAGGTACTTGCCTATATGGACAATGGTTTTTCTGCGGATAGTGCCATTTATGCTACTGCCGCACCACAGAATGATAACAGCGTTGCAAGCACCATCTATGCGGCTGCCTCCAATGATGTCACCGCACCTGCCCGGGTTTATACCATTTCAGCAGTACCAGACACAATTGCTTAGGCTTCCCGGTTACAGACTGCTGCATCTATGAAACTTTATTATATAAGTGATTGCGAAACTTATTATAAGCAGAAAGGAAACTTACATGATTCAGATTGAGAATGTCACCAAAACCTACAACGGAACCATCCGTGCTGTAGACAATCTAAATCTCACCGTAAATGATGGTGAGATTGTGGGATTTATCGGACCAAACGGTGCCGGGAAAACCACCACCTTAAAAATGCTTACCGGTATCTTAAAGCCGGACTCCGGCACAATTACCATTAATCACTTTGATATGCAAAAAGAGCCCCTGAAGGCAAAACAGGTTATCGGTTACATTGCGGACAGCCCGGATATGTTCCTGCGCCTTAAGGGACTGGAGTTTATGAATCTGATATCCGATATATACAAGGTTCCCACAGATGTACGCAGGGAACGCATCAAAACCTTTGCCACCCGCTTTGATTTAGCAGAGGTTCTGGACAAGCCTATGCAGAGTTATTCCCACGGCATGCGTCAGAAAATGATGGTTGCCGCCGCACTGGTTCACGACCCTGCTGTCTGGATTCTGGATGAACCGCTGACCGGTCTGGACCCAAAATCAGCCTATAACCTGAAGAATATGATGCGGGAACATGCCGATGCCGGTAATTCTGTTTTATTCTCCACCCATGTACTGGAGGTGGCTGAAAAGCTCTGTGATAAGGTAATCATCATCAATCAGGGCAAAGCCTTATTCTACGGAACACTGGAAGAACTGACTGCCCGCTATCCGGATATGGACCTTGAAAAAATCTTTTTGGAGATGACTGCCCATGAATAGTTATTTAACCCTTACCAAAACATTTATCGCCGCCATTGGCATGAGTGAGCCACAGGACAAACGAAGAAAGGTTATGATTGTTATCCTTTCCTTATTCGGACTGTTCGGCGTACTGCTGCCTGTTGCCGTAGGAGTAGGCGTACTGGTTAAGCTGATGACGGAAACCCTTCTGCCAATCGGTTGCGAGTCCCTCGGCATACAGCTGATGTTCCATGTCATCTGCCTGTTTACCGTGATTTTTGGCATAAATGTTATTTTCAACGAATTTTATTTTTCCAATGATATTGAATATTTACTGCCATGGCCCCTTAAAGCCTATCAGATTGTAGCCTCCAAGTTTACCGCCGCATTCTACAGCGAAAACTTTATGCAGATTGCATTGGTGCTGGCATGCATCATCGGATACGGCATTGGCAGCAAAATGGGACTTGCAAACTGGCTGCTCTCCATTATCGGAATCATCACATTGCCAATTATCCCCCTTGCCTACTGCGGTATTTTGAGTATGCTGGTAATGGGATTTACAAGGATAATCCGCAGCAAGGACGTCATCCAGAAGCTGTCCGTAATCCTTATCTTTGTTATGGTGCTTGCACTGGTGGGCTCCATCGGATTTTTACAGAATATGGATATTGACAACTATGTAGAAACCTTAGCTTCCGGAGACCAGACCTTCTTTACGGTAATGAACTATATTTTTCCCAATGTACCGCTTTTCGTAAAAACCTTCAGCGAAGGAAGTATTCTGGCACTTTTTGAATATATCGCAGTTAATGTACTGGTGGTTGCAATTATGCTGCTCTTATCAGAAGCTTTATATTTCCGTGGTGTGATTGGTCTTACGTCTTCCGACAGCCACAATAAAACAAAAGCTTTAGAGCAGCTGCTTGCAAAATGCAGACAGCGCAGCCCTGCCTGGTCCTATTTTATGAAGGAGGTGCGGATTCTTATCCGGACTCCGGTATTTTTTACCAACTGTATTGCCATTAACTTTTTATGGCCGATTTTCGTATATGCCATGTACAAAATCCAGAGCGGTACCATTACCCTTGAACAGCTAAGACACCTTTATGCCCACAGGGATTTGCGCATCCAGCTGTTTTTCCTGCTGGGAATCGTGGGTATCTCCGTCATTGTAGCTGCCATTAACAGTCTAAGCTCCAATGCTATTTCCAGGGAAGGCAAACATTTTTCATTTATGAAATATATCCCTGTTCCATACTTTACACAGTGGAATGTCAAGGCATTTGTGGGCATTCTGTTTCCTGCCATCGGTGTATTGGTTTACTTTATCCCGGCATGTATTCTGGTAAAGGTTCCGCTGGTACATATTGTGCTGTTTACTCTGCTCAGCATCATGTCCATTACCTTTGTATCCTACATGGGAATCTATATTGATTCCATCCAGCCAAAGCTCATATGGGATGATGAAATGAGTGCGCTCCGTGAGAATTATAACACCTTTTTCTCCATGGCTATTTCCATTGCCTTTACTGTAGTGGTATGTGTAGGAGGATTTTTCCTGTTTTGCAATACCAAAATATCTATCGCCTTTACCGCACTGATTCTGATTGTCATTCTTGCTGTGGCAAACCTGATTGTGCTGCTGCTGACAAAACGCTCAGGAGTGCGGAATCTGGAGGAACAGGAAGAGACCTAGGTCTCTTCCCAGGTCTCTTCCTTATTTCTGTATAAATTTCTTCACCAGAGGCTGAATCATCCGGGAATCCTTTCCCGCAGAACCCCTTTATCAAGAATTATCTCCGGACGGTAGGAAAGCTTTGCCTTCCGCAGTCCCTCCAGTCCCAAATCCTCTTCCCGGTTTACATAGGTATATTCTGACAGCTCATGTCTCACAAACTCCCGGTTAATCATAGGATAAGCCCCCTGAATCTCCGGAAATGCTTTTTCAAAATGCACTACAAATGTGTCATCCGTCAGTCTTTCCCCCAGTGTAATAGCAATAATCTCACCTCTTACACGGAGCGCTCCGCCAATCATGCCCAGTTCTTTCCGGTGCCGGATGGCATATACCACAAGCTTTGACTCATCAACCTTGTCATGCTCGATTTTTTCTTCTTCGTCCACGCAGTTCCTTAGGCACCATTTCATTGCCATCCTTGCACATTCTTCCTCATTTTCATCGTTAATGGGCTCATATCTCCAATCCGGATTCTGCTCCTCAAAACGGTGGATATGATTTCGTTTGCCGTGAAGCTTCTTTCCTGCCAGGGTCGCCAGCTTTTCCCTCAAATATATATAATCACTGTTATTCCGGTCATAGCTTATCTGATACATGCCCGGATACCACTCCTCTATCATGTTCCTTTCTTCTTCATCCACACAATATAATAAAAATGGCTGATGATTTTCCCCTGCCATTTCCACTATCCGGTCAAACAGGCTCTTCGGGCTGGATGCACATAACAGATTGCAGGCATAGGAATATTCACCATTCTCCGCCATGGAGCGAAATACAAGATTCCCTTCCCAGAATGCAATCTGCGTATTGTAATGTCTTGCCCATAAAATTGTGTTTGCCCCGGACATTTCACAATATCTTTTTTTATTTTCTGCCAATGCTTCTCTTATTTCCATCACATTATCAATGGATGGTACAAAAAATTCCATATTAAAACCTCTATTCCATATTTCATTAATATAACTTTTTAAGCTTTTCTATACATTTTTACATAGGAAAAGGGTGTCAATCAAACACCCCTGTTATTACATTCCCCCAGATATGACCCTTTTTATTCATTTATTCCGGACTTTCCAATAAAATATCCACATCATTATATCCGTAATCCATTAACGCTTTGCGGATTTTATGCTTTGTGTCCTCGTTGGCATTGATGTTCACCAATTCATACAGCTCAAACACATAACCCACCCATTTCTCATAAATCTTATTGCGAATCTCCGCATTGGCGGTCATCTCCCTCGCCCTGCGGGCCTCCTCCACGGACTTCTCTTCCTTTTTAATGATAGGCTCAAATTTCTCTTCTTCTGCCTGCTTCTCAGCCTCTACCGCTTCTAATACATTAACCACACCCTCCGACAGGGTTCCGTGTATATCTGTAATGCCCGGGTCATCCTCCTTCAGATTCTTCGCCGCACTCACAACGTCATTCTTTGGATGGAAGAAATCACCCATAATTCCCTCTACCTGTATGATACCTTCCTCCTCGTCAGGCTCTGTGCCAGAGGCCTCCTCTTCGTCCTCTTTCATCAGCTCCCGCTCCAATTCCTCTAAAAAGGATAAATCTACATTCCGGAAATGATTCTTGCCATAGGCAATCTCCTCCAGCTCATCTGTACGGACAATGCCACAGTCATACATTTCCAACAGCAATTCATGCACGCCCTGGTCAACCCCGATAAAATAGTGATAGTATTTTTCAAAGTCTTCCCCTTCCTTACAATCCTCCACCTCCCGGAGATTGTACCAGTAGTCCTTTGTACAGTCAATGGTTCGCTTTTTAATCTCATTTCCCTTTGCCCGCAGCTCCTGTATCCGCTTTACCTTCTTCTGGCGCTTTGTAAAGAAATGCAGTTTAAATGACCATATTACCAGATATATAAAAAATATTGCCAGTATGCCTAATATAATATATGTTTTCATACTTATATCATCCTTTGATTTTAGAGTCGTTTCCTATATAGCTTAATACGCATATAGATGTATTATACACGGTTTTCACTGGTTTTTCAATCATTAAACATATAAATATATCTATACAAAAGACAATTTTATAGAAATAACAATTGCCCTGCCAAAGCTTCATTTTAGAACCAAACTCTGGCAGGGCAATCCTTCTATTCTACAAATTGGAATATCCCATCAATGCCGTATCCACTTCTCTGGCAACCTCTCTTCCCTCACGGATTGCCCAGACAACCAGGGACTGACCTCTGTGCATATCTCCCGCTGTAAACACCTTCGGCACATTGGTTGCGTAGGCTCCTGCCTCCGTCTTTACATTGGTCCGCTCGTTCAGCTCCACGCCAAACGCCTTCGCCACATATTCCTGGCTTCCCAAAAATCCCGCTGCAATCAGCACGATATCACATGGAACCTCATACTCGCTGCCCTCTATCTCTGACATATTCATACGTCCGGTCTTGGCATCCTTCTTCCATGCAAGCTTCACACATTTTGCCTTGACTACGTTGCCATCCTTATCCTTTATGAACTCCTTCACTGTGGTCTCATAAATTCTAGGGTCCTCGCCAAATACAGCAATTGCCTCCTCCTGACCATAGTCCGTCTTAAGGATTTTCGGCCATTCCGGCCACGGATTACTCTCCGCCCTGCACACCGGCGGCTTCGGCATCATTTCCAGCTGTACCACACTCTTACAGCCCTGACGGATAGAAGTGCCCACACAGTCATTACCGGTATCGCCACCGCCGATAACCAGAACATTTTTCCCCTTGGCACTGACATACTTTTTGTCCTTGAACCCTGAATTTAACAGGCTCTTTGTGGTAGTCTTCAAAAAGTCCACCGCAAAATAGATTCCCTTGGCGTCTCTTCCCTTTGCCTTGATATCCCTTGGATTGGAGGCTCCACAGGCAAGAATCACGCTGTCATATTCCTTCAAAATAGTGTCTGCCTTCACAGCCTTCTCTTCCGGATTTGTCAGATATTCACCCATTGCATCTTCCTTTGCCACCATGGGATTCATTGCCGCTTTGGTAGCGCCTACATTGGCACTGGTGACAAAGGTAACACCCTCTGCCTTCATGACCTCAATCTTCCGGTCAATAATCTGCTTTTCCAGCTTCATGTTGGGAATACCATACATCAAAAGTCCGCCAACCCGGTCACTCTTTTCATATACCGTTACGGAATGACCGCGTTTATTCAGCTGGTCTGCCGCTGCAAGACCTGACGGTCCGGAACCAATCACCGCAATCTTCTTTCCGGTGCGCACACTTGGAGCATGTGGTGCCGCAAGCCCGCTTGCATATGCATTTTCAATTATGCTTCTCTCATTTTCCTTATTGGAAACCGGTTCTCCGTTTAAGTTACAGGTACATGCCGCCTCACAAGGGGAAGGGCATACCCTGGAAGTAAATTCCGGGAAATTATTGGTCTTGGTAAGCCGCTCATAGGCGCCCTCCCAGTTTCCGTTATAAATCAAATCATTCCACTCCGGAATTAAATTGTTCAGAGGACATCCGGATGCCATCCCTCCAATCATCATACCTGACTGGCAGAATGGTACACCGCATTCCATACATCTTGCCGCCTGTGTACGCTGCTTCTCCTTTGAAAGAGGAACATGGAACTCATTGAAATTCTTGATACGCTCCTTCGGGCTCACTTCAAAACTCGTCTCTCTGTCATATTCTAAAAATCCTGTTTTCTTTCCCATGATTTCTTCCTCCTTTCCTATTTCTTCATAGCGTAAAATGCTTCAATCTGTGCCTGCTCTGAACTTAATCCCTTTTCTTCCATCTGGACAATCATGTTCATCATCTTCTTATAATCATGCGGAATAATCTTCTTGAATTTTGGAAGATATTCTCCAAAGTTGTCAAGAATCTTCTTACCAATCTCAGAATTGGTATATGCCACATGGTCCTTAATCATGGTCTTAAGCTCTAATACATCATATTTATCTGCCACCTGCTCAATGGAAACCATTTCCTTGTTAAGTTTCATGTAAAGGTCGCTGTTCATATCCAGTACATAGGCAATACCACCGCTCATTCCAGCAGCAAAGTTCTTTCCGGTATCTCCAAGGATAACCACCCGTCCACCGGTCATATACTCGCATCCATGGTCGCCGACACCCTCACAGACCGCCGTTGCACCGGAGTTACGGACTGCAAAACGCTCACCAGCCACACCATTGATGTATGCTTTACCGGAGGTCGCACCATAGAGGGCAACATTACCAATAATGATATTTTCCTCATGCTTATACTGAACCGTTCTCGGCGGATATACAATCAGCTTGCCACCGGAAAGTCCCTTTCCAAAGTAATCGTTGCTGTCACCCACAAGCTCCAGGGTAAGACCCTTCGGAATAAAGGCGCCAAAGCTCTGTCCTCCGGAACCGTTACACTTCACGGTAAAGGTGTCCTCCTCTAAGGTATCGTGATACTTCTTTGTAATCTCCGAGCCGAAAATCGTACCCACAGAACGGTCTGTATTCTTAACGTCAATCTCCACACTCTTCTTCTGCCCCTTATTCAGAGCATCCTTAAAGGTCTTAACCAGTATCCTCTCATCCACAGTGCCCGGAAGCTCAAAATCGTATACATTCTTTTTATTGTACACAATCTTATTCTGCGGACTGTCTGCAAACGGATTGTCAAGGATTGCAGATAAATCTACCTTCCTCCGGGCAGCCTCCGGACCAGCCTTTAACAGGTCTGTTCTTCCCACCAGCTCATCCACGGTCCGCACACCTAATTTTGCCATGTATTCCCGAAGCTCTTCCGCAATAAATACCATGAAGTTTACGACATACTCCGGCTTACCCTTAAACCGTTTACGTAGCTCCGGATTCTGTGTTGCCACACCCACCGGACAGGTATCTAAGTTACATACACGCATCATGACACAGCCCATGGTTACCAGCGGAGCAGTGGCAAAGCCAAACTCCTCAGCACCAAGCATTGCCGCAATTGCCACATCACGTCCGGTCATCAGCTTACCATCCGTCTCTAAGATAACTTTATTACGCAGGTCATTCATAATCAGTGTCTGGTGTGTCTCTGCCAGACCAAGCTCCCAAGGCAGACCGGCGTTGTAAATAGAGTTGCCGGGAGCCGCACCGGTACCACCGTCATAACCGGATACCAGGATAACCTGGGCACCAGCCTTTGCCACACCGGCAGCTACCGTACCAATTCCTGCCTCGGATACCAGCTTAACGGAGATTCTCGCATCTGTATTTGCATTTTTACAGTCATAGATTAGCTGCGCCAAATCCTCAATGGAATAAATATCATGATGAGGTGGCGGTGAAATAAGTCCTACACCAGGGGTGGAATGACGGGTTTTTGCAATCCATGGATATACCTTGCCACCAGGTAAATGACCACCCTCGCCAGGCTTAGCGCCCTGTGCCATCTTAATCTGGATTTCCTTTGCACTTGTTAAATATTTAGAAGTTACGCCAAAACGTCCGGAAGCCACCTGCTTAATAGCGGAACAGCGGTTCTTGCCATCTGCTCCCACCGTAAGACGCTCCAAATCCTCTCCACCTTCACCGGAGTTAGATTTGCCGCCAAGCATATTCATGGCAATTGCCAGGGTCTCATGGGCCTCCTTTGAAATGGAACCATAGGACATGGCTCCAGTCTTAAACCTCTTTACAATGGAATCCGCAGGCTCCACTTCCTCAATCGGAATACCCTTTGCCGGATAATTAAACTCCATAAGTCCCCGGAGATTAACGGCATCCATTTCTTCATTAATCAGCTTGGAATACTGCTTAAACATTGTATAATCGCCAACACGGGTTGCCTGCTGCAATAAATGAATGGTCTGCGGATTATACAGATGCTCTTCCTTTCCGCTTCTGTATTTGTGGCTTCCGCTTGACTCTAAGGACAGATTCATGTCAAGTCCCAACGGGTCAAAGGCGGCAGAATGCAGTTCATCCACCTGCTTTTCAATATCCTTGATATCAATACCCTCTACCCGGCTTACCGTATTCGTAAAATATTTGTCTACCACAGCCTTGTTAATGCCAATTGCCTCAAAAATCTGGGAGCTCTGGTAGGACTGGATTGTGGAAATACCCATCTTGGAAGCAATCTTTACAATACCATGTATGATAGCTGCATTGTAATCATTTACTGCCGCATAATAATCCTTATCCAGACGGTTTGTTTCGATGAGCTCACGGATGGACTCCTGTGCCAGATATGGGTTGATGGCAGATGCGCCATAGCCTAACAGGGTTGCAAAATGATGGACGCATCTAGGCTCTGCACTCTCCAAAATCAATGCAACAGAGGTCTTCTTCTTTGTCTTCACAAGATGCTGTGACATAGCGGAAACCGCCAGCAGGGAAGGAATTGCCACATGGTTTTCATCCACTCCGCGGTCTGTCAGGATTAAAATGTTCACGCCATCCCTGTATAACCGGTCTGCCTCCACAAACAATCTGTCAATTGCCTTTTCAAGAGAGGTATTCTTATAATAGGTAATCGGAACCTCTCCAACCTTCAGTCCCTCTACCTCCATATTGCGGATTTTTAATAAATCCAGATTGGTGAGAATCGGGTCCATTATCTTAAGCATCCGGCAGTTTTCCGGTTTTTCCTCTAAGATATTGCCTCCTGCTCCGAGATAAACGGAGGTAGAGGTAACAACCTCCTCACGGATTGCATCAATCGGCGGATTCGTAACCTGGGCAAACAGCTGTTTAAAATAGTTAAACAACGGCTGCTTTTTATCGGATAACACTGCAAGAGGAGAATCCGTACCCATCGCCTGAATCGCTTCCGTACCGTTCTGTGCCATTGGCAGGATGGTATTTAAATCCTCATAGGTATATCCAAAGGCACGCTGCAGCTTAGCCCGTTCCTCCTTTGTATGCTCCTCTGCCTTCTTATTCGGAATCTTCAAATCCTTTAAATGAACCAGATTGGAATCCAGCCATTCACCATATGGCTGTGCATTTGCATACTGCTCCTTCAATTCCTCATCCGAAATCAGTTTTCCCTGAATGGTATCTACCAATAACATCTTACCCGGATGCAGTCTTTCCTTCATGACAATGTGACCTGGCTCGATATCCAGCACTCCCACCTCTGAAGAAAGAATCAGATTATCATCATCCGTAATCATATAGCGGGAAGGCCGCAGACCATTCCGGTCCAGTACAGCTCCCATAATATCACCATCCGTAAACAGGATAGAAGCCGGTCCGTCCCACGGCTCCATCATGGTTGCATAATACTGGTAAAAATCCTTTTTCTTCTGGGACATATACCGGTTGTTTTCCCATGGCTCCGGAATTGTAATCATAACTGCCAGTGGAAGAGGCATACCGCTCATTACCAGAAACTCCAATGTATTGTCAAGTCTTGCAGAATCAGAGCCCTCCGGGTCTACCACAGGCGTCAGCTTATGCATTTCTCCCTTAAAATGGTCGGATTCCATAGACTCTTCTCTCGCATGCATTTTATCTGCATTACCCCGGATGGTGTTAATCTCTCCATTATGTACCAGATAGCGGTACGGATGGGCTCTCAGCCAGCTTGGGGTTGTATTCGTTGAAAAACGGGAATGCACCAGCGCAATGGCGGATTCATAAGCCTCATCATGCAAATCCTCAAAGAACAGTCTCAGCTCATCCACTAAAAACATACCCTTATATACAATGGTTCTGGAGGATAAGGAGACTACATAGGAGTCATCATTGGACTGTTCAAATACACGCCTTACAATATATAATTTGCGGTCAAAGTCAAGGCCCTTGTTTACCTCACCTGGCCTCTTAATAAATGCCTGCATAATACATGGCATTACATCTACCGCCTTTTTTCCCAGAATTTCAGGTTTGGTAGGTACTTCCCTCCAGCAGAGGAATTCCATTCCTTCCTTCTCAACAATGACCTCAAACATCTTCTTTGCCTGGTTTCTCTTTAACTCATCCTGTGGAAAGAAAAACATGCCAATACCATAATCTCTCTCCTCACCTAAAGAAACACCCAGGGATGCGGCAGCCTTACTAAAGAACTTATGGGATATCTGTAAAAGAATTCCCACACCGTCTCCTGTCTTTCCCTCGGCATCCTTTCCGGCTCTGTGTTCCAGTTTTTCTACGATTTGCAATGCATTGGTTACCGTTGCATGGCTCTTCTTACCCTTAATGTTGACAACTGCACCGATACCACAGTTGTCATGCTCAAATTCTGAGTGGTAAAGACCAACTTCCCGCTTCGTAGCTTCATCAAATTGCTGCTTCATCGTCTTCTTTCCTTTCTGATTATACTTATTGCCCAAAATAATCTGTCCTGTATAGCACAGGGCTTCTGTCTGGAATACATCCATAATATAAATATTATCAATTCCATAATTGTTATTTCGATATAACATATATATTATGTTATTTGGATGTAATATTTAAACTGATGTTATAATACAAAATAATATCCCATTTGTAAATCTGTCTCTTATACACATCTGACGCTGCCGACGATCTTACGCGTGTAGA
>UQXF01000069.1 GCA_900544905.1 uncultured Clostridium sp. | reverse complement strand
ACGCGTAAGATCGTCGGCAGCGTCAGATGTGTATAAGAGACAGCTTATTAACATTTCCATAATATCTGTTTTTCGCTTCCTTTCTGTAAAAGAACCACCTTCCACAAAAATACAATACCAGCATATAGCACAGATAATGCGGAAAAAAACAAATTATTCCGTAAATGGTTCCTTTCATACCATACTGAAGCAGTAAATTGCACATGATAATTCCATAAAAAGCGCCAAACAGCATGCTATATACTCCTGTCGCTATTCCATAAGAGGTGAGCAGAACTCCCAATACAAAAAGAAGAAATTGAAGACCACGGCGTTTTAGTATATACGAAGCAAGCTGGTTTACCGGCAGATTCAAAACTGCTCCAACTGAATATTCTTCCAGACCATGCTGAAAGTACTTCATATCCCAAAAAGCAAAATCCGCAAGATAAATGATACATCCGGTTATAACGCCAAAAACAACCGCGCCATATATGATATATGCTGTTTTATACGCTTCATTTTGGTTTTTCATCACAATCTCTCCATCTAAGAATCAATATATGTGAAATCCATGAAGAATATGCCTGGCTGCAAAAAGTCCGAAGCCCATATGGGCTTCGGACTCTGAATTCGTATTAAAGCATACTATCTAAGCTTATTTCGCATAATCTGTAACACGGGACTCACGTATCAGATTAACCTTAATCTGTCCTGGATATTCCAATTCGCTTTCAATCTGTTTTGAAATATCTCTGGCTAAAAGTACCATGTCAGCATCACTAACCTGCTCTGGAACTACCATTATACGAATCTCTCTACCTGCCTGAATAGCAAAAGTTTTATCAACACCCTTAAAGCCGTTTGCAATATCTTCCAATTGCTTCAGTCTTGTGGTGTATGTCTCCAATGTCTCACGTCTTGCACCCGGACGAGCGGCAGAAATTGCATCTGCTGCCTGTACGATACATGCAATTAATGACTCCGGCTCCACATCGCCATGATGTGCTTCTACTGCATTGATAACCAATGCTGATTCCTTGTATTTTCTACACAAGTCCACACCTATCTGGATATGGGAACCTTCCATTTCATGATCCACAGATTTACCAATATCATGTAAAAGACCTGCACGCTTAGCTAAGCGGACATCCACACCAATCTCAGCAGCCAACAAACCACATAATTGAGCTACCTCCATTGAATGCTTCAATGCGTTCTGTCCATAGCTTGTTCTGAACTTCATCTTACCAAGTAAACGAACCAGCTCTGGATGAATTCCCTGAACGCCAACCTCCAGGGTGGCATTCTCTCCTTCTTCCCGCATCATCTGTTCAACTTCCTTCTGCGCTTTTTCTACCATTTCTTCAATTCTTGCAGGATGGATTCTTCCATCCACAATTAATTTTTCAAGTGCAATTCTTGCAACCTCTCTTCTAACTGGGTCAAAGCTTGAAAGAATCACTGCTTCCGGTGTATCATCAATAATCAAATCCACACCTGTCATGGTCTCCAGTGTACGGATATTCCGTCCCTCACGACCAATGATTCTGCCCTTCATCTCATCATTCGGTAATTGTACTAAAGAAATTGTAGTCTCGGCAACATGGTCAACAGCACATTTCTGAATAGCTGTGACAACATATTCCTTTGCCTTTTTACCTGCTTCTTCTTTTGCTCTAGTTTCTAATTCCTTGACTAGAACTGCGGTTTCATGTTTTACTTCATCTTCAACAGTCTTTAATAAATATTCTTTTGCTTGTTCAGAGGTTAATCCAGAGATTCTCTCCAGTTCCTGCAGTCGTTTTGCCTCAAGCTCTTCTACATTCGCTTTCTGTCTCTCCAAGGCCTGTTCTCTAGATGCAAGGCTTGCTTCTTTTTTCTCAACAGCTTCTGTCTTACGGTCCAGATTCTCTTCACGGGAAAGCACACGCTTTTCCATTCTCTGAACCTCATTCCGACGGTCCTTAATCTCTTTTTCAAGATCATTCTTTGTCTTTAATGACTCTTCCTTTGCCTCTAGGAGAATTTCCTTTTTCTTGGCCTCAGCATTCTTTACAGCTTCATCTATAATCTCTCTCGCCCTGTCCTCGGCATCTGCGTTCTTCTTCTCTACCACATTCTTACGATATGTAAGGGAAACGAACCAGGAAGCAATTACAGCTGCGATTAAAATAATAGCAAAAACAATAAGATAGCTTGGTTCCACAGGAGCACCTCCTTATTAAGTTTTAATGCACTAAACATAAGTGCAACAGTTAGATTTTATCTTTTTTTGTGCATTATGTCAAGTAAAACTGAGAAAGTTATTAAAATATTGTTACTATTTTGCTATACACAATCCGAACTGATTCTATATCTGCCCGCTAGTCTTCAAACTCTATGCTGTTCCGCAATGCAGTCTCAATCAGGGAAACAGCAAAGCCTTTTCCATAAAAATACCGGAATACTTTCTGTCTCACTGCCAGGTTTCCTAAATCCTTTCCCCTGGTGTAACGCTCAAACTGTTTTTCAAAGCCTTTCTGCTCAGAATATCCATTTTCCTCAAAATATATATCAATAAGGCTTTTTGAAATTCCCCTGCGCATCAAATCATATACAATCTGTTTTTTGCTTTTCTTATCACTATATGTCCCGGCATACATCCGGATATACTCCATATCATCCAGATAGCGATATTTTTCAAGAAATTCAATCACCTTTTCCACAACCTGTTCCGGATAATCATGATAGCGCAATTTGTCCCGCAGCATAGAAACCGTTAAGGGTCTTCTCTCCAGCAGGTAGAGCGCCCGCTCCTTCGCTCTCTTATAAATAATCTCGTCCAATATGGACGAGATTACCGAATCCTCTATTATTATATTCTCTTCAATCTGATAACGCTTTAATTCATTTTTGTACAGGGCAAACAGAAAGGTATCATCCCCGAATACCCTGTAACGCTTATTTTTCCCGGATTCTATCTTGGTAATTAACATGCCTATTCTTTCTCCACAGAGGAATCCTGCTTATCCGGTACAGCTTCATCCAAAACCGGCAGCCCGGCACTTGCCCGGACCTTATTCTCAACCTCTAAGGCAATCTCCGGATTATCCTGCAGGAATATCTTAGAGTTCTCTCTGCCCTGTCCAATCTTTTCTCCATTGTAAGAAAACCATGCACCGGATTTGACAATAATATTCTCCTTGACTGCCAAATCTAAAATATCACCCTCTTTTGAAATACCCTTGCCAAACATAATATCAAATTCTGCCTCCTTAAATGGAGGAGCCACCTTATTCTTTACCACCTTGACCCGGGTACGGTTACCAATCACTTCTCCGTTCTGCTTCAGCGTCTCAATTCTTCTGACATCCAGACGCACGGAAGAATAAAACTTCAAAGCCCGTCCGCCAGTCGTAGTCTCTGGATTACCGAACATTACGCCGACCTTCTCCCTCAGCTGGTTAATGAAAATAACAACACAGTTCGACTTGCTGATAACGGCGGTCAGCTTTCGCAATGCCTGTGACATAAGACGTGCCTGCAGTCCCACATGAGTGTCTCCCATCTCACCATCAATCTCAGCCTTTGGCACCAGGGCGGCAACAGAATCCACAATAATAACGTCCACCGCACCGGAACGAACCATCGTTTCTGTAATCTCCAATGCCTGCTCTCCATTATCTGGCTGGGAGATATATAAATTGTTAATATCCACACCTATATTTCCTGCATAAACAGGGTCTAATGCATGCTCTGCATCAATAAAGCCTGCGATTCCACCGTTTTTCTGTACCTCGGCAACAATATGTAACGCCACCGTGGTCTTACCACTGGATTCCGGACCATACACCTCTATAATTCTTCCCTTCGGTACACCGCCAATCCCAAGAGCCAAATCCAGGCTTAAAGAGCCGGTCGGGATTGCCTCCACATTCATATTAGCGGCTGTATCGCCTAACTTCATAACAGTTCCTTTACCAAACTGCTTTTCAATATTTGCAAGTGCGGCATCCAATGCCTTTAACTTATCGTCATTTGCCATCTTATTAACCTCCGTGAACATTTGTTCGTTTTTCTAATAATAATATATTATTTGTTACTTGTCAACAATAAATCGAATGTATTTTCGATTGTACTTACCTCCTTGCTCCCACTATAACACATACCAGTGACAGAGCATGGCAATATTAAAAAATAAAATCGGAAAATTTGTGACAACCCAGATAAAATGATGATGATACTTTATCATTTTCTTTACACTTTGTAAATAGTATTATAAAATTACAATTAATAACATTATAAAACCCTTTTAAACCGAAAAAAATACAATTAACACAAGTAAAACAACCCTTATCATAACAGGAAATATAACGGAGACTTTTATGAAACATATTGGAATTATTACAGAGTACAATCCATTCCACAACGGACATCAATATCAGTTGAATACCATCCGGCAGCAGTTCCCGGAGAAGCGCATAATCGTGATTATGAGCGGTGACTATGTCCAGCGCGGAGAGCCTGCTGTCTTTAACAAATATCTGCGTGCCAGATGTGCATTACAGGCCGGGGCAGACATCGTGTTTGAACTGCCCTCCCTGTTTGCCTCCTCCAGCGCGGAATATTTTGCCTCTTCTGCCGTTCTTTCCCTGGCTGCAACAGGAATCATCGATACATTATGCTTTGGCTGTGAAGACACCAATTTAGATGCCTTTACTAAAATTGCCGGTCTCTTTCTGGAAGAGCCTGCGGCTTACCGGCAGACTTTAAAGCAACATCTGAAGGATGGCTTCGCCTATCCTAAGGCACGAAGCCTGGCGGCAGCTGACTATTTCCAGAATGATGCATACAGCCGCCTGTTAAAACAGCCCAACAACATTCTGGGCATTGAATATATGAAAACAATTCAAAAATATAAGCTGGACATAACCCCGTTTATCATAAAGCGGACAGGCAGCGGATATCATGATATATCCACTGACCATACCCTGTGCTCTGCCTCAGCCCTGCGGCACACACTGGCAAAGGAAAATACGGATTTGCGGCAATACATGCCGGAAGCAGCCTGGAACCTGTTGGAGAAATCGGAATACGCAAAACCCCTGTTCCTATCTGATTTTTATCCCTCTTTACAATATGCATTATGGCAGAAGGATTCTTACGAGGATTATTTTGAAGTGACAAGGGAGCTTTCCAACCGGCTTAGCGCCATCCGCTCTTATCCCTGGGGCGTAAAGGAGTTAATCAGCCAGTTAACCAGCAAAAATCTTACAGAAACGCGGATTCAGCGCTCCCTGTTAAACATTCTGCTAAACCATACAAATGCAGATATGGCATCTGCCAAAAAGGGAAATTACGTCTCTTACCTCCGGCTGCTTGGTTTCCGCAGTTCATCCGCACCGCTGCTGAAGGAAA
This sequence comes from uncultured Clostridium sp., assembly GCA_900544905.1. Taxonomy (GTDB): domain Bacteria; phylum Bacillota; class Clostridia; order Lachnospirales; family Lachnospiraceae; genus CAG-590. The sequence goes on along the minus strand of UQXF01000069.1, from coordinate 14,062 downwards.
TGAAAACCACATGCAGTATTCCCATTATCAACAAGGTGGCACAGGCAGAAAAAATACTTTCCAAAGAAGAATATTCTGTCTTTCAGAAGGACCTTCGCAGCAGTGCGCTGTACCAGCAGATATTTTTTAATAAATACCATGTCCGGATTCCGTCCGAATATGAACATTCCGTCATAATCGAAAAATAAAACCATACAATAAAACAAGACCATTTTTAAGGGATATTCATGAAACAGTTTCTCTTTATGATTGTTCTTCTTTTTATATTGCTGGTTTTCCACAACGAAACCATTGCAGGTACCCAGAATGGTCTTCTTTTATGGTATCAGACCCTTATACCCTCTCTGCTTCCCTTTATTCTGGTGACAAACGCCCTTTCCGAAACAAATGCCTATCAGGCTGCCGCAGCTCACCTGAAAAAATTCTTTCCAAACCGGATTTATGAAATCATGGCTATCTTGTTAGGCAATCTCTGCGGCTATCCCATTGGGGGAAAAATCATCAGCGATTTTGTGAAAAACCGGTATATCCTGCCGCAGACAGCAAACCGCATACTTTCCCTGTCCAGCCAGGCAAGCCCGATGTTTCTAATCGGCTATGTCCATATGCACATTATTAAAGACGCCATTCCGCTTCCTGTGTTTCTGGTTGCCATCTATCTGCCAGTCATCCTGTGTTATCCATTTTTTACCGGATTTAACCATGACAAGGCAGAACGCTCCGGCAGTTTCCCGAAAAAAAACTTTTGTATAAGCGATACCTTTTTACATGCAGTCCAGATAATGGTCACCATTGGCATATATGTGATTATTTTCTCCATAATCCTGTGTATTCTTCTGCCGGTCTGCCAGCACACTGTTTTAAAGCTGCTTCTCTCTTTTCTGGAAATCACAACGGGATTAAAGCTGTTATATACGCTCTCCCTTCCTGAAATAATCAAGCTGCCCTTTTTATGCGCCCTTTCTTCCTTTGGGGGACTGTGCAGCGCCTTTCAAATCAAGGGGGTACTGGATTACCCTTCCGCAAGCATAAAAAAATACCTGCTGGATAAAATATTTCTATCCGCAGGTACTTTTTTCATAATCTGGGTATACCTGAAATTTCTCGCTTAAATTATTCTTAAAACTTTTCCTCCATGGAGAAATCATCTACTACTCCCATTGACCTGGTAACTCCCGATGCGGAATCCTCAGTCTGTTCTGCAGCATTTTCCGTCTGCTCAGTTCCCAGTGCTCCTTCTACCATTCCCCTGCCCATTCTCGGACCTCTCTTCACTCTGCCTTCCATAGGCGGAACCTCTCTTGCCTGCTCTCCGTTTGCCTTGTATACGGTCTTGTCCACCTTCGCTGCCGCTGCTGCCTCTAATGTCTTGGCAACGGTCTCCTGTGCTGTCTGAGGTGTATGCAGAACCGGATTTCTCTTCTTTACAATCTTTTTCTTAACCTTCTTAGGTGCGGCTGTTCCAGTCTCCGCCTGCGGTTTGCCGGTTGCTGCCGCGCTTTCCGTTCCGGTGGCATTTTTCTCCGCTGTGGTCATAGCCGGTACGGAAGCTGCCTTCCCATCTGCCGGCTGTGGAGACACCTTTGTTGCAGCTGCTGTATTTTGCACTGCCACAGCAGGATTCGGATTACTCTCCTGTTTCTTAACAGGCGCACCTGCCTCTAACGGAGTCTCGTTTGGCACAACATTTTCTCCACTGGTAATAAAATCCGGAATGTTCACAGCCGGTTTTGTATCCTCTTTCTTCTCCGGCTTGTCCTCTTTCATCCCCACTGCCTGTTTTACCTTCTGTGCCATACTGGTCTTTGCCTTAGGCTCTGCTTTTGCTTCTGTTCTCTTAGACACAGCCGTCTTCATCTGCGGTGCCTTTGTCACGCTGTTCGGGTCTCCGGTAAACTCCACAATCTGATTCTGAATCTCTTCCAGATTTGCATTTGCAATCATATAATCATTATTAAGCGCCGTAACTAAATTCTCATAATTGGCGCGTTCTGCCTCCATGGTGGCCTCCACATAATTGCGGATTCCCATCATAATATCATTGGTATACTGCATAGAGCCCAGACGTATTTCATTAGCCTCCGCAACAGCCTGTGCCAGCAAATCATTTGCCTGCACTCTTGCCATTTCCACCGTCTCATATGCCTTCTGGTTTGCCTGTGCCATAATCTCTGTCTCCGCCACCATCTGGTTTGCCTGCGCAGTGGCATCTGCAATGATACCATCGGCTGTTTTTCTGGCATCCATCAGTATTGCTTCCTTGTTTCGCATTATTTTCTTACAGCGGTCAATCTCCGCCGGAATTTTAACCTTCAAATCCCCAAAAAGCTCATCAAATTCATCTCTTGGTACAACAACTTTATTAGAGGACAATGCCGTTGTCTTACAGCTGTTTAAAAAATCCTCGATTTCATTCATTACATCTTCAATACTTTTCCTTGCCACTTTCTTTTCCTCCATTTCCTTTGATTCGCTTTTATGAAAAACGTGCTTTCAGTCTTTCCACTACAAATGGTGGCACAAAATCCGATACATCGGTTCCATAACTGGCATACTCCTTGACAATACTGGAACTTAAATATGCGTATTCCACACTGGTAGCTAAAAACACTGTATCAATAGTATCCCTGCTGACTTTGCGGTTACTCTGTGCAATTTGCAATTCGTAATCAAAATCCGTAATTGCGCGAAGTCCCCTGATAATCACGGAAATATCATTCTCCGCCATATAGTCCACCAGCAGACCTTCAAAGCTGATAACCGTCACATTATTAAACTTCTTTGTGACTTCACTGAGCATCCACTGTCGTTCTTCCACTGAAAACAATGGATTCTTGGCACTGTTATTCAGTACTCCCACAACTACTTCATCAAACATTTCCGCTGAACGCCTGATAATATCTAAATGGCCATATGTTACCGGGTCAAAGCTTCCCGGATAAATTGCCTTACTCACTCTTTTTTCCTCATTTCATTCCGTTTTTTCCAGAAAAATGTGCTTATTTGTCTTGTACACTTTCTCCTTCAGCACTCTGAAGCCCTGTATATCCTGCCCGGATAAATGGGTATCCAAATCTGCCTCTACTATAATTAATGCTTTCTCTTCCAATATGTCATAAAAGGCCGGAAAACGTAAGACCTCCTTCTCCAGTCCCTTGCCATAGGGCGGGTCCATAAACACGACATGAAACCGCTCCTTCCCCTGAAGCATGGAAATTGCGGAAATTGCAGTACAGTTCATCACCTCTGCCTGTAAAGCCAGATGGGTAAACTGCAGGTTCTCCCTTATAATGCCTGCCGCCTCTTTGTTTTGTTCCACAAAACAGGCCTTTACTGCCCCACGGCTTAACGCCTCAATCCCAATGGCTCCGCTTCCACTGAACAAATCCAGAAAATGAACCTCATACAGCTCATCCTGAATCATGTTAAACAGTGTTTCTTTGATACGGTCTGTTGTTGGTCTGGTGTTGGCTCCCTTCGGTGCCTTAAGCTGCAGCCTCCTGGCTTTTCCTGCAATGACTCTCATGTTAGTACTCCTACTCTATTTTATTAAAAAACCTAGATTTGTCAATAGTTTCAGGTAAATGTCACACTATTTACAAAATTTTTCTATAAACCATGAACCCGTCTCAGAAAAATCCGATGTCTCAAAATTCCCGGTTTTTGTCACTGAAGATTTTAATAAAGATGACTGTTCCTCCTTATTGCTCAGGTTCCATGCAAAATAGCTTAAATGATACTCATTAATCATTTCCATCCATTTTTCCGCTTCATCATAATTGATGGAGCCATTTCCCGAAGCCTCGCAGATGCTGCACTCACTGACGATTACCGGAAGCCCGTTCTGTCTCGCCGTCTCCACCTTGCTGCGAATCTCCTCCTTATGGGTCGATGCATAAAAATGTACCGCATACACAAGGTTTTGCTGACCCTCTATTTTATTTTGTGAGGCGGTGTCCACATCCTGTGACCAGTTTGGAGTCCCTACAATTATGAGTGCATTCTTATCATTTTTCCGGATAACAGGGATTATTTCCTCTGCATAAGATTTTATGTCATCCCAGGTTGTTCCGCCATTTGGCTCATTGCAGATTTCGTAAATGACATTGTCATAGCCGGCATATTTCTTTGACATGGTTTCAAAAAAGCTCTTAGCGGAGTCCTTATTCTGGTTTGGATTATTGTCATTTAAAATGTGCCAGTCAATGATTACATATAATCCAAGCGCATTACATGCCTCTACACCCTTATCCACCAGGTCTTCCAGCTCCTTCTGGCTGCCTCCGCTGCAATACCCGTTATAATCTGCCGTATACATGGCAAGACGGATGGCATTCACTCCATATCCGGCAAGGGAAGAAAAGGCCTCTTTATTCACATATTCCGGGAACCAGTTAATTCCATGGGTGGAAACTCCCTTTAACTGGAAGATGTTACCATCCTTATCCACGATATCGGTTCCCTCTACGGAAAGAGCTCCATGGTTTTCCACCGGCGTACCTGAGATATCCTTCTTTGCCACTTCTTTACTCTCTGCTGCTGCCTCCGTCTGTTCCTCCGAAGCTTCCGTACTGCCGGACGGTGAAGTTTCAGAAGCTCCCATGGCATAATCCACGCCGTCAATGGACAGTGTTCCCTCTGACGGCGTAAAGGCTTCCTTTGTATCCAGTATAAAACCGAATGTAACCTCACCGTCTGCAGTAATCTCTGTATTGTATTCTGCCGGAGTAATCTCCAGGGTTGTCTCTTCTAATGTATATGTACCATTCCATCCGTTCTCCAGCTTTGACCCTTCCGGAACCGGAATCGATACCTTCCAGTTTGCAGCTGACCCACCAGACTTATTTTTAATCACTCCGTCAAACTGGGCACAGACCATACCGCCGCTTTCCCAGCTGTTGGTGCCGGTCACAGTAAGCTCAAACGCCTGGGAACTGTCCGGCACAGCCTCTGTTGCAGCCTGCTCCACGGCCGCCTCGGTCTCAGTGACTGTGCTCCTTGTGGTGACGGCTGCCTCCTTATCCCCACAGCCTGCCAGTCCTGTTAAAAAAACCGCTGTCAAAACCGAAATAAATATTCTTTTCGTATTGCCTTTCACCCTGTAATCCCCCTTAATCCTTTGAAAAAGCTGTTTTGGTACTCCGTTTTTTGTTTATCCAATAAGTATACATAAATTTTCTATTTTTTTCAATTCTTGAAAAGACTTTCTAGTTTATTTTTTTCTAAAATCCAGATAATATTCTTACAACATTAAATTGTTGTTCATATAGACACATCAGGAAAAAGGAGGCGCATTATCATGAGTAGCAGAACAAAAAAGGAAGCACAGGGTGCTTTGGACAGGTTCAAATATGAGGTGGCAAACGAAATCGGTGTTCCTTTGAAAAACGGATACAACGGTGACCTTACCTCTTATCAGAACGGTTCAGTGGGCGGCTATATGGTCAAGAAAATGATTGAAGCCCAGGAACGCGAAATGAGCGGAAAATAATTCTTTCCTGAAATACGCCAAAGGGTGTGAAAAAGCCTGCCACTGTTTCCAATGACAGGCTTTTTCATATTATATTACAGCTGAATGCTGGCATAATCACAATCATCTGCCAATTCTTCCAGAGGATATTTTTCTTTTTCCAGATAAGCAAGGGCATCATTTGCCTGCTTTAACATATCGGCATTGTTGTAAATATCCCCCAGCTGGAACAGCAAATCGCCGCTTTGTCTGACACCAAAAAAATCCCCGGGCCCACGAAGCTTTAAGTCCTCACTTGCGATATAAAAGCCATCGTTGGACTCATTCAGAATATTCAGACGCTCCATAGCTTCTTTCCTCTCGGTGCTGCAAAGCATAATACAATAGGACTGGGCATCTCCTCTTCCCACCCGTCCGCGAAGCTGGTGAAGCTGGGCAAGACCAAACTTTTCCGCATTTTCAATCATCATAACGGTTGCATTCGGATTATTGATGCCCACCTCGATTACCGTGGTAGACACAAGGATATCGGTTTTGCCTTCCGCAAAATCCCGCATAATTATATTTTTTTCCTCCGGCGGCATTTTGCCGTGAAGATAAGAAATGTGAACCTCCTTTGGAAAAATTTCCATAAGGCTTTCCCGGTATTCTATTACATTTTCCGCTTCCACATTTTCACTGGCTTCCACCATGGGACAGATAATATAAATCTGATGTCCCTCATGAATCTGCTCTAACATAAATTTATATGCCGTTGGACGGTACTTAGGACCTACCACGCAATTCTTAATCGGTTTTCTGGATGCCGGCATGTCCTTCATGACAGAAATATCCAAATCTCCGTACATGATTATCGCCAGCGTCCTTGGAATCGGGGTGGCACTCATAACAAGCACATGGGGCTCATTTCCCTTTTCCGAAAACTTTGCACGCTGCCGCACCCCGAACCGGTGCTGCTCGTCCGTAATGACAAGGGCAAGCTTTTGATATATTACCTTATCCTGTATCAGTGCATGGGTGCCAATTAAAATATCAATGTCCCCAGCTGCCAATGCCTCATATATTCTACGCTTTTCTGAAAGCTTCGTGGAGCCGCACAGCAGTTCCACTCTTACGCCAAAAGCCTCCAAATCCCTGGATATGCTTTCAAAATGCTGCATGGCAAGCACCTCGGTGGGCACCATAAAAGCAGCCTGGTATCCATTTTTACCCGCAGCTAATAATGCCATCTCTGCCACTGCCGTCTTACCGGAGCCCACATCTCCCTGGATTAACCGGTTCATGACCGTGTCCCCCGACATATCTTCTTCGATTTCCCGGATTGCCTCTGCCTGTCCCTTTGTCAGGGAAAAGGGCAGTTTCCGGATAAACGCATCCACTGCACTATAGTCTTTCATGACAAAATGATTTTCTGCCTTCACCGTGTTTTCCCGCATAAGCCGCATATGCAGCAAAAACCAGAAAAATTCGTCAAAAACCAGACGGTTTCTGCATTCCATCAGAGCGTCCATATTATCCGGAAAATGCGTTCCCTGTATTGCCTTATTAAGGGGCATCAGGGAATATCTTTCACGCACCGCCTCCGGCACCTTATCTGTAATCTCGTCCAGATAAGCCAGCGCACCGGCAACAGCCTTTGTGACCACTTTATTGCTGAGCCCCTCTGTCAGCGGATAAACCGGCTGCAGGGAGGACACCAGCTTGTCATACTGCGCCTGGGTATAGTATTCCGGATGCTCCATCGTAAGCTGGTGGTTGCGCACCATTAAGGTACCCACAAAAATAAAGGTCTGCCCGATATGAAACACCTGCTTTAAAAACGGAGAATTGTACCAGGTAAGCTTAACGGTTCCCGTACCGTCCTTTACCGTACAGGTCACCAAAGTAAGGCTTCTCACCTTTTTTATGTCCACGTACGACTGTACAGAAGCCTTTATCGTCACGCGTCCCCCAATCTCTGCCTCGCGGATATCCACAGGCATGGCATAGCTAAGATAATTCCTCGGATATAATTTTATTAAATCCTCAATCGTATAGACCTTAAGCTTCTCAAACAGCGCCGCTGTCTTTGGACCGATTCCCTTGAAGCTCACAATTTTATCAGTTATTTTCATATTAAAATACAGCTTCCCTATTCAACGGATAAGATATAGTAATAAATTGGCTGGCCTCCATAATTGAACTCCACATCGCAGTCCTCATATGTCGCTTCCACATAATCCGCAAATTCCTGTGCATCCTCTTCCTTCACATCCGCACCATAGTAAATGCTGATGAGCTCAGAATCCTCATCCACCATCTCTTTTAGCAAATCTTTTGTGGCAGCAGCCAAATCCGTGGATACCGCCTTGATACCCTGGTCATCAATTCCCATAATATCACCGGCGTTAATGCTTTTTCCATCAATGTTTGTATCACGGACTGCATAAGTAACCTGACCCGTCTTTACGCCACTCATTTCCTCTGTCATGGAAGCCAGATTTTCTTCACCTGATTTAGAGGCGTCAAAGCCCACCAATGCCGCTACTCCCTGAGGTGCTGTCTTAGACGGAACAACGATAATCTCCTTATCCTCCGTTAAGGACTGCGCCTGGTTTGCAGCTAATATAATGTTTTTATTATTCGGTAAAATATAAATGGTATCTGCATTTACCTGTTCAATGGCATTTAACATATCCTCGGTACTTGGATTCATGGTCTGACCGCCTTCAATCAGATAATCTACTCCCAAATCCCTGAAAATATCATTCATTCCTTCACCCACAGAAACAGAAATAAAACCATATTCCTTGCGCTGTGCCGGTTCCTCCTTCACTGCTTCTTTCCGCTCGTTTTCTTTCTCTTCCGCCTGCAGTGCAGCCATCTTCTCGGCCTCCATAATGACCTTCTCTCTATGCTCCTCCCGCATATTATCCACCTTCATGCTGGTCAGGGAACCATAGGTAAGACCCCGTTCAAACGCAAGTCCCGGATGGTTTGTGTGTACATGAACCTTGACAATCTCATCATCAGACACCACAACTAAGGAATCCCCGATGGATTCCAGATAGGATTTAAATTCCTTTTCAATCTCTTTGTTATATTCCTTCTCAAGCATGATAATAAACTCGGTACAGTAACCATACCTGATATGGGAGGTATCTATCTCCTTGCGGTCAATTCCAACAGAATTGGTAAGCTTCAGTCCGGATGCATCCGGAGCCGGTTTACTGTCAGAAGCGCCGTCATCAAAGCCATTTGAGAAATCATAGGCTACCTTACCTGTCAGCGCATCATAAGCGCCCTCCAATATGGTCATCAGACCCTCTCCACCGGAGTCCACAACCCCAGCCTCTTTTAACACCGGAAGCATCTCCGGCGTCTGGTTTAACACTTCCCTGCCGTATTCCAGCACTTCCGAGGCAAAATCCAGCAGATTCTTATCGGTGGTGCTTAATTCAGAGGCTTTGTCCGCAAGCCCCTTTGCCACGGTAAGAATGGTTCCCTCCTTCGGCTTCATAACCGCTTTATATGCAGTTGCCACCGCCCGGTTAAATGCTTTGGCAATATCCTCAATGGTTACCTCTTCTTTTCCTTCTAATTCCTTACACAGACCACGGATTAACTGTGACAATATAACACCGGAATTTCCCCTTGCACCACGCAGGGAGCCGGTAGACATCGCTTTTGTTACATTAGAAAAGGTTGGCTCTTTAATATTTGCCACTTCTCTGGCTGCTGCTGTAATTGTCAGCGTCATATTCGTTCCCGTATCACCGTCCGGTACCGGAAATACGTTTAATTCATTGATATAATCCTTTTTCTCTTCAATTCTCTTTGCACCCGCTAAAAAGCCGTACTGCAGACTCTTTGCATTTACACTTATTTTCTGATTCATAGCTCCTCCTAATCAATTACCCGTACACCTTCAACGAAGATGTTAATATTCGCAACCTGCATACCGGTAAATTCTTCTACCTTATAACGAACTGTTGACATCAGATTTTCTGCCACAGTGGAAATGCTGACACCATATGCTACAATAATATGGAAATCAATGGCAATATCATTGTTTTCTGATACCGTAACATTTACCCCCTTAGAAACACTGTCACCACGAAGAAGCTTAACCAGTCCGTCCTTCATGTTAACCGTTGCCATTCCTACAATACCAAAACATTCAATTGCGGAAAGGCCTGCATATTGTGCGATTACTTCACTTTCAATGATTACATCGCCATTTCCTGTTGAAACTTCTATTTTCATACATGTCCCTCCATTTTCTCTGCTTTACCTGTCCAACTGCCAGCCATAATCCCTTAATGGCGGCGATACAGATAGATTATACAACGAATCTTAAAAAAAAGAAACAACTTTTTAAAATTAATACTTGCATTCTCATAACACTTCTGTTAAAATTGACGTGTTGCAAACCGGTAGGTTAATATATTCAAGGAGGTGCAAGTCATGGCAAAGTGTTCAGTATGTGATAAAGGCGCTCATTTTGGAATCAAGGTGAGTCATTCTCATAGAAGGTCTAACAAGATGTGGAAATCAAACATTAAGAAGGTTAAAGCTAACGTGAACGGTACACCTAAGAGAATTTATGTTTGTACTTCTTGCTTGAGATCCGGTAAAGTTGAGAGAGCTTAGGACAGCTTATAAGAAGAGAACCTGTATGGGTTCTCTTTTTTATTGCCAGACATATGAAAAAATGGTCCGGTGAACCATTTTTGAGTAGTCCTTAAGCCAGACGGAAACCGGATAAATCAGCACCTGCAGAATAATATATATGCAATTACCAGTGATGCTACCACCACAAAGAAGTTCCAAAAGCCCTCCAACAGATAATCCACAATCATCCCAACACTAAACCAAAAGAAAGCAAAACCCCATACTCGTTTCATATATCCTCCATGTCCGTCATGACCTGCTATAAAACAGTATATTCCGATTCTGCTTCCTTTGTGACTATTTTATTTCTTTTTTATAAATTTTTGAATGACCAAAAGTCCGGCCTGTTACTCATCTGCTGATAAAATATCAGATACCGCAGAGTCCACTTCCTCAGAGTTTTCCTCTGCCGGTTTATTCTTCTGAAAACGGTCAATCAAATCCGGAACCATATCCAGTACCTTTGTAACCGTATCCTGATTCTTTACATTTACAAGGCGAATCTGTCCGTCCTTGATAACCAGTACGGCACTGGCAGTCATCTTTCCGCCAAGTCCTCCGGCTCCGTTGTTCTTCTGTTCACTTGCAAATGCACCTGCAGCCACGCCGAAACTCACATCCACCAAAGGTAATATGATTGTATCACCAATTGTAGTAGGCTCTCCTACTACGGTCTTTGTTGTCAGGAATTTATCCATTCCCTGAAATAAAGATGCCACTGTCGTATTAAAATCGTTTGCCATGTTTTTTCCCTCCTATGCTTCTATTATAGTTTGCACTTTCTTTGTTACTTTTATAAGATTTTTATTAAATATAACCTTCAAAGCCAGCTTCAGAATGGAATACAATCTGATTTTTCCATTCCCCTTCAGATTTCCTTCGAGACACGCCTTTTCAAAATCCGGTTCCACTGTAAGAAATCCGTCATATAACGGCAATGCCATACTGATTATCCCCAGAACCTGTCCCGTATCTGCCGGATTGTCCAGACCAAAATGTACAAATCCCTCTAATTCATCCGGTTTTATAATCGCTAAAATTTCTTTCACATAATCTATGATATCCCTCTTTGCCAGTTCAAACCTTCTGGAATGATATACCTTCAGCAAAGCATCCTTTTTGCTATTTATTTTCTTTAGCTTATCCATTAATAGTTGCAGCTTCTCACGGATATCCCTGATTTTTCCACGGATTTTTGAAAGCAGTGTCTTCCGGTCAGATTTTTTCTCCCTTTTCCTGCCAGTGTTCCCCTGGCGGCTTTCCCCAGAGTCTGTCACAGCCTTCCCAGACTCCTTTTCAAAGTGCCGTCTGCCCTCTGTCTGCTCCTCCCTGCTTTCTTCCTTTTCTTCCTTCTCCTCCTTAAGCTCCCGGGAAATATCTTCTTCCTCCTCATCAAAAGCAAAGAATTTTCTTCCCAGCCATGATATCTTTTTATCCGTATTGGTCATTACCACCTGTCCAAACAGCTTTATTACATATTTTACCTCCTGGTTCTCGCAAAAGACAGCTGCATTTAACATAACCGGTCTCCATTTTACGGATGCCTCCGCCTGAAGCACGGAATAAAAGCTGCCTGCAAACCGGTAACGGATTGGCACAAATAGCAACATTCCTAATATGAAAATCAATAATCCAAGGATGACCAGCAAAACAATCCCTGTCACCTTTAACACTGTCAATATCATGTATTCTCCTCGAAAAATGCATCTATCCGGATATTTCCTTCCTGAAAGCCGGCATCTGTTATAATCTGTTCAACCAATTGAAAGGCATCCTCGCGGCTCTTTGCAATTCCAACAACAATGAGCTCTCTCTTCATCTGCTTATAAAAGGTCTGTAACAGCTCCGGATACCAGTATACCTCTAAAATTCCCTGGCTGCCAATGGGCAGAGTAACTAAAAACAGGTTAAGCCTTAAAGACCCCCTTTTCATCTTCCTTTTAATAGAGGCAAATTCCCGGGCGGATATCTTATGCTTATATAATTTTTCATGAAACCGGATATCCATATTCTCACCTGCGCATTCCGACTATTCTTCCTCCATCATATCTTCCAGTATTCTGGCACATGCCATCAGCTCACTGGAATTACCACAATGATTCAGACTATATTCAATATAATCCTTAATTTCCTGCTGGGAATTAAACAATACCGGCATGCTTGAAAACATGGAAGCCATAACTGCCCGGTTTACTTCCTTTCCGTGATGCTCAAAAAATTCTGTCAAATCCTTTACCAGCTCATCCCGCTTTGCAGTAATATACTCTGAGCCGGCTGTCTCCTCCGCTTCGTCCTTCTCCTCTAAATCAATAAACAAGCTGCTAGACAACAGCTTTGAAATCAGCGTAAGGCTGGTAAAAATCTTGTCCGACATAATCCATGAAATCGTGTCACTGTGCTCCGATACAACCTCCGGCAAAATACTCTCAAATTGCATGATATCCTCGCCTAATGTTTCCTGGACACCCTCTATTTCCATAAATCCATCATCCACAAACTCCGGAATCTCACCGCTGGCTACAAAGGCATCATGCAGGCCTCTCAGCATCTGAATGCAGGTCTCTGTCTCCTTTTCCTCATTCTTCTCATATGGCAATGCAAGCAGCGCTGCATATAAATCATTTACAATGTCCATAGCCAGTAAATAATTGCTGACCAGCTCTGTCAGATGCGCCGTGGTAAGCGAGAACTGCTCCATCAGTGCCTGGTAGGCTTCAAGATTTATGTTCTTTATGTCCAGCTCTGCCAATGCGTTGATTACTTCTGCAATTTCCGGATAATCCTTTCCATACCCTTCCGGTAAATCCAGCAGCACCGTGGAGCGCAGCATTTTTACGAAATCATCTACAGCAGATTTGTCGGAACCGTTATAAATGTTAAGGGTATCTGTGAGATAATCAAAAAAACGTCCTTTTGTCATGCGGATTGGAAGCTGTCCCGTTACCATCTGTATCTTACTGTTAATAACCATCTTATCATTATCCGCAAACAGATAAGCAAATACCCTGGCTGCCAGCTCGCTTTCCTCCACAGGAACCACTTCCCCTGTTATCCCGTATTCAATCCGGTTTAACACATACTCATATAGCTGTAACGCATCTGTATAAGCCGTCAGAACCGTCATTTTTTGTTTCAGTGTTTCCCGCAATGCGTTCATTTCTTCTATGGCTGTTGTATAATCCTCTTTTAACTCATCCGAGAGAATTGTCTGGAATAACAATGTATGTATCCGGTTCATCACATCGGAAAGGCACTGGTCTGCGGACACATTTGCAGTGTCATCCTCCACCTCTTTCATGGTGTAATAATTAAGTACCAGATGAATCAGACTATACTCATATGCCGCATTGATATAAGCGCCCGCATAAGCCGGAAGCTTCATCTCCAAATCCTTATGCTGCATGATATCTCTGATATTTTTTTTATCCTCTTTTTTCATAATCACATATTCTCCTGCTATTTCTTATGCTGATGCGTAAACAAATGATTGCTGCAATACTCATAATTTCCCTTACAGCGTAAACAGTAACGAAATTCCAGATTTGGATTATCCTCTTCTGTCTGTCCGCAGACAGCACATTTATGTCTGGTAAGAATCTGTGTCTGGCGGACTTCTTTTTTGTATGCCCGTTTTCGTTTTTTATGTGCCGGTGTCACCCTTGTCCTGCCCTTCATCAGGAAATAGAACAGGATAAAGTTCAATACCGACATAATAACCGTTACCATTCCTGCATAATCCCCCATCATTCCATATGAAAGTACAGAAAGGATTAAATAGGCAATATCCAGATATCCCAGCCATTTGACCTTGATTGGAATAATAAAGTATAACAGCACCTGCATATCCGGAAACATAAAGGCATAAGCCAAAAACATACTCATACATAAATAACTGTCTCTTATACACATCTCCGAGCCCACGAGACTCGACGTCATCTC
>UQXF01000068.1 GCA_900544905.1 uncultured Clostridium sp. | reverse complement strand
CAAAAGGATCTGTAAGAAAAAAAGGAAAGAAATGGTACTACCGCTTCTATGTAGAAGATGCAAGCGGCAATCTGGTTCAGAAAGAATACGCTGGAACAGAAAGTAAAAGTGAAACGAAAAAACTGCTCCGTCAGGCAATGTATGATTACGAAAGCAAGAAATTTGTCGCAAAGACAGATAATCTTACTGTAGGAGAACTTCTTGATATGTGGGCAGAAGAAGAACTGAAAGTCGGAACACTCAGCAATGGTACAGTGGAAAATTATCTTGGTGCAATCCGTTGTATCAAGAAACATCCGATTGCAGAACGCAAATTAAAAACCGTTACTGCTGAACATTTACAGGCATTTCTCGATCTGCTTACATTCGGTGGGGAATTTCCAGATGGAAAAGTGAGAAAAGGATACAGTAAAGATTACATCCATTCCTTTTCAGCAGTATTACAGCAGGCTTTCCGGTTTGCAGTATTTCCAAAACAGTTGATTACTTTTAATCCCATGCAGTATATTAAGCTGAAAAAGCAGGCAGAGGATGTGGATTTATTCTCCGATGATGAAGTAGAAGAAGGCATACAGCCTATTTCACATGAAGATTATGAGAGACTGATAGAATACCTCAAAGTAAAGAATCCACCTGCAATCCTGCCAATCCAGATCGCATACTATGCGGGACTTCGTATCGGTGAAGTTTGCGGATTGACATGGCAGGACATCAATCTTGAAGAACAATGCCTGACCATTAAAAGAAGTATCCGCTACGATGGCACAAAACATAAAAACATCATCGGACCGACCAAGCGAAAGAAAGTAAGGATTGTTGATTTTGGTAATACTCTGACCGAAATACTGAAAACCGTCAGAAAAGAACAGCTTAAAAGCCGGATGCAGTATGGTGAATTTTACCACCGCAATTTCTACAAGGAAGTGCAAGACAAAAACAGAGTGTATTATGAATATTATCATCTGGACGGAACCGAAGAAATCCCGGTAGATTACAAGGAAATCTCCTTTGTCTGCCTGAGACCGGACGGATGTCTGGAACTGCCAAGCACACTCAGCATTGCCTGCCGATCAGTTGCAAAAAGGCTGGACGGATTTGAGAATTTCCATTTCCACCAGTTGCGACACACCTACACAAGCAACCTCCTCTCAAACGGAGCTGCCCCAAAAGATGTGCAGGAACTGTTAGGGCACTCTGATGTCAGTACCACAATGAATGTCTACGCCCACTCTACAAGAAAGGCAAAGCGGAACTCCGCCAGACTTCTTGATAAAGTGGCAGGCAACGACTAAATAAAAAATTCCCTTATTTCCCTTGCTGATTCCGCATAAGGTCAAAAATAAGGGAAAATACATATCATTTCACTATTTAAGGGGCTGGAAAGCCCGTAAAATAAGGAAAGTTCAAGAAATCTCTCCACAAATCCCGATTTGTCTTCACATAACTAGATATTATTTACTCAATAATGCGATTGCTTCATCTACGGTAATACAATCAGCAAATCTTTTCGGCCACATCATTTCATTGTAATATCTGTAAGTTGTTTCTTTATCCATATAGACATTATCAAAGGTAGAATTTGCCCCTTTTGGAACAATGACCTTATATCCTTTCTCAAATGCTGATTTAATAGTCGCATCAATACAGAAGTTCGTCTGCAAACCGACAATCATCAAAGTATCTTCTTTCTTTTCTTCTAAATAACCTGCAAACTCCTTGTTTCCAAAACAGCTATTAATATCCTTGATATATCTCTTTTCATCCTCCATTGGAGCAACCGGTGCTGCAATTTCAAATTCATCATCTCCAATGGAAAATCCTGTTCCTGGTCCATCATCGTGCTGAAAGTAAATTACTTCTTTATTATTCTGTCTGGCAGCATTAATTATTTTAACAGTATTCTCAATAAAACCATCAAAATCATATAGTCTGTCATCCGTGATTCCTTTTTGAATATCTATTACCAGTAGTATCATAATACTGTTCTCCTTTATAACACCTTTACTACCCACTTTTAGGTCGGATAAAAAAGCAAATTTGAAATTGTAGATTAGTCCCACACGATTTCCAAACAATCGAAGTTTTCTGGAATTTGTGGTACACACGAATAAGTATTTAATTCAGATGCCTTTATTGTAATTACTCCATCAGAGCATAGCCATTCGCAATTTACTAATTTTTCTAATTCCTCAGGCAAAATGATTGTGCAAATCACGATTGTATCTCCTGCAAGAACTAATTCTTCTTTCCCATTGTTTTCTACGATTTCTGTATCATCGTGCAGAGCAACACGCACCCATGCTATGTTAGGCATTAACTCAATCTTTTGTAGCATATCCCATATTTCAGAAAGCGTCGGACGCCCAAATTCCCATTGGTTCGGAGCAATGGAGTCCTCTGCTGTATTTCCATTGAAAAATTCATCGAGCGTTAGTAATGGCAAGCGTTCTTCGTTTTCTTCCAATATTTTTTTGAATGTGTTCAACTCTATCATGGTCGCAATTCTCCTCCCAAAATTCCAATTTATGCTTAACAGCACAACTTAACATTATGACCTGTTACCGGAAGTATATTCCCCCATATTAATATCATATTTACCAAATCCCGTACAAAATCAAATGTCTATCTCTACTTGATAGCAATCATCAATCAGAATATAATTACAGCTATATTTTTGACACATTTCAAGGTAATGTGCATTATCCTCAAGTACAGAATTCATGGTACACCCTGTATCATCAATGCGATGCTCAATTTCATTGGCATAGTCTTTTATAGCCGAAAAATGCTGTTCAATATAGTTTCTGCTCATTACAAGACAGTAATAACGAATTTCCTTCCGATACTTATCTGCAAAATCTTCTTTCCAATGAAATGGAATATAGCAGCCCTCTACAATAAGATTTTGCTTATTCTCAATAGCAGTTTTTATCATTTCCCGTACAATCGGCCATAAATAGACTTCTAATTCGTCATCATCCTCAGGTGTCAAGTCTGTGTTTCCACTCCGGATTAATCCCATTTTCAATAAATCAATAGATAAATATGGATATTGGTATTTTTCAAGAAGCTTCTGTGCCAGCAGGGTCTTGCCTGTATGAGAAGCACCTGTAATCAAAATAATCATCGCTTTTTCTCCATAAGATAATTGGCTAATACAATTCCATTTTCAATCATTCCACAAAAGAGTGACTCATGATATAAAATTCTTCCTGTGTAGGTGTGTGTTTACGCTCTTTCGGCATCAAGGTATCATCATAAGCATTTGCAACCTCCGACAACACAGCCATCACCGGACTATCCTTGTAATACCACTTCCGACCATCCAGCGCCCCCGGCTTAAGCTCTCTTATCAACATGACTGATGGAAATTTATCTCCTTCCACACATACATTATGTTTCTTACAGCTTACAAATCCGCTGGATACATAATTAAATGGTGCTCCAAAAATAACCACGGTATCATATCCCATAGATGCCGCATTGTGTGAACAAGATAGTGTTCCACACATCCGGGTATATACAAATTATAAAATGCATCTCGTGTTATATTCCCTACGGTTTCATAGTCTCTTGGTTCTTCATTACGAATGTTCAGCCATTCTATTCCTCCAATAAATTTTTATTTTTTACTTTATCAATTCCCCTGCAAACTGGGAATTTATCGAGTTCTTTACAACGAAAAAATCCAACTAATAACCCATTGCATCAGATACAACACAAGCCTTTTCCTCTCCGACTAACCAAATTAAGAGTTGAAAAGCAACATCTGCAGCTGTCTCTGGACAGAAACTTGTAACAACATTATTGTCGATTACAATTCTCTGATTTTGAACGACATTAACTCCGAACTCTTCTAACTGTTTTTGTCTATATCCGTCTCTCAGATGATAAGTCGTTGCCCTTCTTCCTTTGAGAATACCACTTGCTCCAATTGGTAATGCGCCAACGCAAATACTCGCTATGTATTTTCCTTTTTTATCAAATTCGCGAATGAGACTCAGAAATCTTTCATCATATGCTTCTTCATAAAAGCCAAATTCCTCAAATCCCCCTGGAATCGCTAATGCATCATAATCGTCGACGTTTACTTCGGATATCACTTTATCTACAACGATTTGAATATCAAATGTCGAAGTGACATTTTTAGTAAATCCACAAGTAATTACTTCGATATCATAATGATAATCATTTCTTGCCCATCCCATAACATCTACAAATGGGGCAAATTCCATTGTTTCAAATCCTTTGTTGCAAAACAGTAATACCTTCATAATTTCAACCTCTCAAATCCCGATTGTGCTTTGACACATTTTAATGCAAACAAAACTACGTAAAACATTATAACACAAAATAAATGGGATATGGTGAATGGATTAAAATGTTTTCAAAAATCAACGAAAAGAGGACAGCTAAGAAATGGAGGATAACTTTTCCGGATTATTCTTTCTTTGTCAAATCTATAATCAGCTCCGAAGACATCCCCGAAACGCTAAGTTCGTTTTTGTCATCAGCAAAGTTTTCATACTCTATTACACTATCATCTTTTACGTAATAAACATCACATTTCCGCCCTTTATTTATGACATTAACAATGTTATTTTCAGGAATATGAACAATTGCTTTTGCCTTCCATTGATTGATATCCAATCTTCCCATAATTTTATCAACCGTAATGTCATAATCCGTTTTGGCGGTAAATTCCAGACTGCCGCTACTATTTGAAATCAGAACTTGTTCCGCATTTCCGTCATATTCTAAACGCCGCAAATGAAGATTCCTTACCGCAAGAAGCTTAACTGAGGCTTCTATCTCGCAATGGTCTGAATACTTGTCAGGAAGAATAATTTCAATCTTTAGTGAATCTTCTGCTTCGTAACGGCTTAATTTGTTCTTGTTAATGCAACTTACATCCAGCTTGTTTTTCTTTTCATCCAGCTTTATCTTAAACATAGCATCTAAATTCTCTATGGTTTCAGAAGACAGCTTAATATGCAGCTTTTCATCTGTTCCCGAAGACAGCAGCATCGCGGATGCATTTCCGATATTGATATCAAAATGTTTCTCACAATCAATATCATAAATGGTTTCACTGATAAAAACAGGCTTCTTCGATTCTTGTTTAATAACAGAATCTCTAAGTAGTTCATCTAATGTCGTCTTAAATATTTCTGCAATAATAATCATATTTTCAACATCCGGCAACCCCTTACCTGTTTCCCATTTCGTAATAGCCTGCCTTGACACGCCTATTTTTTCAGCAAGCTGCTCCTGCGACAGTCCTTCGTTTTTTCTTATCTCTTTTAATTTTTCAGAAAAATTCATTATAAACCTCCATTTTTACATTAATCTTTAAAAAAGGAATATACGGTAATCTTTTTAATCGGCGCTGCAAGCCTCACACACAAAGGAGTAAGACCTTACATTATAAATGAGTGTTCCTGCAAAAGATAGCAGCACCATTATACCAACTGACAAAACAGACAGCAATATATTTTGTCCTGCATTCCTTTTTATGGCGCAATCATAATACGATAAGCGCAATAGCACTACCAACAATCATATACAATGAAATAATTTTATGCTACTTTCCGTTGCGTGTCAGAATAATCAATACTTTCTGTTTCAGAAATACTTAATCTTCCCCCTCTACCCGGCACTATACACCCACATTGCCCTTATCTGCCCGCTGATTGTGTCATAATCCCATGTCTTATTGCTCCTGATTCGGCTATATGGGTCATTTACCAGAAATCCATCCTGGTCATAGCCGTAAATGACAATAAAATGTCCGGTTGTGGTAAAATCCCCCGGACCCATGGAGCAGATTATCATATGCCCACTGTCCAGATGATTTTTCATAATTCCCTCATCCAGCGCCAGCTCTCCTGCCATCACTCCGTACTGCGTTGCTGCATCCGTCATCAGATTCCATGAAGTTCCGGCTCCGTATTCATAATAACCCATATCCATGCTATACCCGGCAATGGCATCCGGTGTGGCGTTTTCATTTCTGGTAAGGCTGAAAATCACCATGGACAGACAAGCCGGTCCGCATCCGGATAACCCAATGTTATCATCTCCATAGGGAACATATCCCCACCTTGCATCCCACTGCAAGAACAGTGGGTGTTCCTCTGCTTTTTCCTCATCACTGATTCCGCCCTGTACAACCGGCTCCGAGTCCGGATAGTTCCTGACAAAATCCTGGATTTCGGGATTTTTTTCCAAAGCCTCCAGCATCGTCTCCGGATAAAGCGTCCGGTTTTCAAATATTTCCTTATACGTATCCGTTTCTTCCAAATCCTTTGCAGACATCTGACCTGTCCCAAAAGCATTATTCAATTGAGCCGCCAGAAATTTCATGGCAGTTCGCCCCGTCACCAAAGCTGCCACAATAATGCCTGTCCACACTGTTATCTGTAGAAGCCTTCTGATTCTGCGCTTTTTTCTTCTCTGTTTTATGCGTTCCCGCTTTATTCTCTCTTCCCTTGTCATAACCATTTCTTCCTCTCTTTTGTCCTCTTTCGGGCTTTTTATTCAAAAAAGGTTCACTGAACCTTTTTCTCATATGCTTGGCAACATAGAAAAAATTCCTGTTTTAATACATTTATTGTATCAAAACAGGAATTAACGCATTTTCGTTTTCTATTGAAAAAATGTTATGATTTTATTCGGAAAATCATACGATTTTCTGACAATCTACAGGAAGCACCACAGTAAAGGAAATGCTTTCATCCGCACTTTCCGCCTTAATGCTGCCGCCATGCAGCTCCACAATTTCCTTTGAGATGGCAAGTCCCAGTCCGGTTCCTCCGGTCTTTGAGGAACGTGACGAATCCAGCCGGAAGAACTGCTCAAAAATACGCTCCAGCTTTTCAGGCGGAATCGTCTTCCCCTTATTCCTCACCAAAATTTCCACCGTATTCTCTATCGGTTTCATGGAAAGAAAAAGAGCGGTGTTTGCATAACTATAATTAACGGCATTGCGAATCAGATTGTCAAATACTCTTTCCAGCTTATCTGAATCACACAAAATCTCGATATCCGGAGCAATCTCTGTGTGCCATTCCAATTCCTTTTCTGCAAGAATTGGATAAAATTCACTGGCAATCTGTTCCAGCATCCTGCTTAAATTAATCCGCTCCATCTCCAGTGTCAGCTTGGAAAGATTAAAACGGGTAATATCAAAGAACTCATTAATCAGCTCCTCCAGCCGTTCTGCTTTATTCAAAGCAATGCCTGTGTATTTTGCACGTAGCTCTTCGGAAATCTGCGGTTCATCCTGAAGCAGTGTCAGATACCCAATCACCGAGGTAATCGGTGTTTTCAAATCATGAGCGAGATAAGTAACCAAATCATTCTTTCTCTGTTCTGCCTCCCTGGCAATTCTCTCATTATTCAGAATATTTACCTTTGTCTGGTTCATTCTGGTTTCCACTTCTTTTAACGGTTCCGACAGTTCAATCAGGGTGGTATCCTCTTGATAAAACTGTTCTGTGGCATTTACCACCTCCTGAAAGAAAGAAAAGGTCTGCTTCCAGTAATGCAGTACAATGATAATTCCGCCAAGCATGATATAGGCAGACAGAATAAAAATACGGTTTGTATCTGCCCACTGAACAAACCTGTAAAAAGGTTCATACCCATACCAGATGGTGGAATGGTAAAGCACATTTACCAGATAATACGCCAGAATCCCCAACAAGCCATATACAGCAATGGATATAAGAACCCTTAGAAGCATCTGCTGTTTCATTTTCTTCAAAGACACTCTAGTTTTCAATGGTATAACCAACCCCCCAGACCGTTTTCACATACTTCGGTTTTCTCGCAGGCTCCTGCAATTTCTCCCGAAGTCTTGCAATATGAACCATTACCGTATTATTATTATCCAGATATTGTTCCTTCCAGACGGCTTCAAAAAGCTCCTCTGACGAAACCACACTTCCCTTATGCTCGCATAAATACCACAAAATATCAAATTCTATAGGCGTCAAGGTAAGCTCTTTGCCATTCAGTGTACATTTATGACTTTTCTTTGAAATATGTAATCCCCGGATGTCTATTTCCTCCAATTCATGGACATCTGAATCTGCCTGGTTATAGCGGGTATACCTCCGAAGCTGGGTTTTCACCCGTGCCATCAGTTCTAAAGGATTAAATGGCTTCGTAATATAATCATCTGCCCCTAAAGTCAGACCTGTAATTTTATCCATATCCTCAACCTTGGCAGTAAGCATTATGATAGGAAATAAATGCTTCTCCCGGATTCTCTGGCAAAGCATAAAGCCATCCATATCCGGCAGCATAACATCCAAAATTGCCAGGCTTAAATTCTCCCGTTCTACACAATCCAGGGCATCTGTCCCATTATAAAATTTGTATACCTGATAGCCGTCATTTTTTAAATAAACCTCTACCAGGTCCGCTATTTCTACTTCGTCATCCACAATTAGTATTTTCTCGTTCATTTTTCCTCCTGCATATTATTTTCTTCTAGTATAGCACTTTGTACCTGCTTCAGACAAAATATTTCTATTTTGGTTTCGTAAGGTCATAGCTCTCCCCTATCATCCGTTCCACATCTTTATCCGGCACAGTTCCATCCAAAATAATGGAATTCCAGTGCTCTTTATTCATGTGATATGCCGGTATCACGGAATCAAATGCACTGCGCCAGAAATCCCGCCATTCCGGGTCGCACTTTACATTTAACCAGATATGCCCCTGCCGCTCATAAATGCAGACAAAGGTTTTCTTATTCTTCTTATGCCGCATTAACGTCCAGTTGGCATCATGAAAGGGATAATCTTCCATTACATCTTCATATGTGTTACACAATGCAATTATTTCCGCCCTGGTTTTCATCATCTGTCTCCTTTTATGTTCTTACGCTTATACGTTATCTTTATAAATGAGAAAGAACCACAAACTCCGCATCCTTAGAAAGCGGATTTCTTTTCTTATAGTCAAAGAGACAATATAGCAATTCCTTCTTCTGCTTATCTCTTTTATCGTCTGATTGGGTAACGGCAATACTGGTAAAATCACCTGTATTACATATATTTTCTTCTGTATCCGATATCCATCCAGCAGCCTCACAAACAACCGGTTCTATATGCATCATCCGTGCCGCCGCCTTTGAATTATAGCCCTCCCCTGTTAGAGTAATCTCTTCCGTTCCTCCATTTTTGAAAAATGCATGATATACTGATTTTTCTATCGGCTCTTCCTTTGCCCAGGATGGACGGCTCTTTGCATTTTCCCTTAAATAATAATCAAAAGTCAACAGGCTGTCCAGTATATCCAGTCTGAATTTCTGTCTGCCGTTCCTGTCATTACATGCCGGAGCTTCATCACGCCCCAGTTTATCCTCACATTTACCGAACCATTTCTTGCAAAACTCTCGCAAAGCCTCATACCTCGCCTCCCGCTTGAAGCCGATTCCAAATAATTGCTTGTCCTCATAATAATCGCCCAGTGCTTCATAAAATGCATATGCAGACTGAAAAAACGGAATCAGATAACAAAGCACATGTTCAAACTGTGCACTATTATAATAAACCTCTACCATTTCTTCTATTTTCTTGAGAGCAAGAATCTCATCATAGGTAATCCACTTCGTGCTGAGCACCTCATAGGGCTGGACATCCTGATACTGAATCTGATAGTTTTTCGCCTGTTCTCCCATATAGGAACCCTTTAATACCTTCAAAAAACCCAGTTGTAATTGATTGGGCTTCATTTCATAGGCATCATTAAATGATTGTTTAAATGTGACAAAATCTTCATAGGGCAATCCGGCAATTAAATCCAGATGCTGATGAATATTATGAAAGCTTCGGATTGTAAGCATCGTATCTCTCAATTTGTCTATATCCATTACCCGCCGGATTTCCTGAATGGTTTCCGGATTGGTGGACTGTAATCCAATCTCTAGCTGAATCAGTCCCGGACGCATCTGCCGGAAAACTGCCAGCTCTTCTTCTCCGATTAAATCGGCTGCCACTTCAAAATGAAAATTTGTTATTCCATTGTCATGTTCGGCAATGTATTTCCAGATAGCCAGGGAACGTTCTCTTTTGCAATTGAAGGTACGGTCAATAAATTTCACCTGGAACACCTCATTATCCAGAAAAAACTGAAGCTCCGGTTTCACCAGCTCCATGCTCCGGAACCGTACCCTTTTGTCAATGGAAGACAGGCAATAGCTGCAGGAAAACGGGCAGCCTCTGCTGGTTTCATAATACAGGATTTTATTTTCAAATTTTGATAAATCTTGATAAATAAAAGGTAACTCATCCAGGGACATAAGCGGTCTTACCGGATTTTGATGAATCTGACCATGCCCGTCACGGTAAATAATGCCTGAAATATCCCGATAGTCATTGCTGTTATCTTTCCATGTCTTTACCAGCTCATAAAAAGTCACTTCGCCTTCCCCCCGGATAATCCCTTCAAGAAAGGAATGCTCTTTCAGTACTTTTTCACTGTCATAGCTTACCTCCGGTCCCCCTAACCAAATATGCACTTGGGGAGCAACCTTATGTAATTCCTTTGCAATGGTTAGAATTTCGTGAACATTCCAGATATAACAAGAAAAGGCAACGACAGCTGCCTTTTCCTGATACAATGACTGCAGAATCAAATCCAGATTGTGATTGATGGTATACTCCTTTATAACAAGCTCCACCTGTTCTGATTTCTTTGATTTCTTCTGTTTCTCTTTAATAGAATCCCTATTCAGTTGTTCCTTTGCATAAGCCTCCAAATCATACACTGCCAAATTTGAGTGTACATATTTCGCATTTAATGCTGCCAGAACAATCTTCATCCGTTTCTCCTTCCCAAAACCATAGTTCAACAGACAAATTCAAATATGATTCCCCATGGTTCATGCCTTCCCCGCAAGATAATTAATAAACTGCTGTGCGGTACGACCGGAGATGCCACCGTGGGAAAGCTCCCATTTATTTGCTTCCGCACAAAGCTCTTCCTCAGTCAATGTAATAGAAGGCTCCCGCTTAGCCAGCTCCGTCACAATGTGGAAATATTCCTTCTGGTTCGGTCTTGAGAAATTAATGGTAACGCCAAAGCGGTTCACCAGCGAAAGCTTCTCCTGCATCGTATCGGAGCGATGCAATTCGCCGTCGTCGCCATGTTCCATATCATTTCTGTCATTCCAGGTTTCCTTAATCAGATGTCTCCGGTTAGAAGTCGCATATATCAATACGTTATCCGGTTTCGTTTCCACACCGCCCTCAATAACCGCCTTTAAAAACTTATACTCTATTTCAAATTCCTCAAAGGACAAATCATCCATATAAATGATAAATTTGTAATTCCGGTTCTTTACCATGGAAATCACTGTAGACAAGTCCTTGAACTGATGCTTGTAGATTTCAATCATACGAAGCCCTCTGTCATAATACTCGTTGATAATCGCCTTGATACAGGTAGATTTACCTGTACCGGAATCACCAAACAGCAGGCAGTTGTTAGCCGGTCTCCCCTCCACAAAGGCTTCTGTATTATCAATTAATTTCTTCTTCTGAATTTCATAACCCACCAAATCCTTTAACAATACATTCTCTGTGTTGTTAATCGGATAAATGTCCACACCGCCTGTTATATAATCACCACTGTCACTGTTCCCGGAAAGCTCTGCGGAGCGGATACGAAATGCCTTATTCAGACCAAACATGCCCACACCATAGTCTGCATAGAATTTCGTCACTTCCTGAAAAAAGCCCTCTTCATCATCACATTTTTCCAATCTTTTTGACAATTCACGCACTTTAGAGGACACATTATAATTATACATCCGTTCTTTTTTACCAATTGCCTTGTAGTTGGAAATCGTGGAAAAACAATCAATGTCTAACTCTCTCTCAATCTCATAAAAATTGTAGTCAAATAATGCCTTAAAAATCTTAAAATCATTTTTGGCAAAATGATTGACACTGCCATCATTGGCTCCCACCTTTTCACTGGTAAGGGTAAAGGAGTTCTCATTCGTCATCAGCAAAAAGGTCAGATAATTATGCCATAAATTATCATCAAATCCATAATTTGTCGCCAAATCTAACAATCTCTTAATCTCACCATAAATCCGGGTGATGAGACTTTCCTTGCTGATATGCTTCTTGTCCTTCATTTCCTCCAGCTTTGATGCACTGAAGGCTGAAGAATTTCCCAGAACATTTTCCCTGTACCAGTCAAAATCTTCAAAAATCTCTGCCAGCCTTTTTAAAATACTGTTTTCCCCTAAATCTCTGTAAACTATTAATTTTGATACATACTTGTACATATCTGTCTTTCCTTCTTTCTATTACAATATATCTATAATAATAACTATGTAATCCTTATCCTCTTATGGCTCTGCCTGTCTCTTCTTCCTCAATATGCACTTTTTTATCCATTCCTTATCGGAGCAAGCCTCCGGCTACTCCATAATCTCACCGGTTTCCATATTCAGCCTCCGCACATTAATACCATTCACTTCCACACTGTCATTGACCTCAATCATGATGTACTGTCTGCCGTCAATTAATCGGGTTTCCACCAAATCCGTGCGCTCCGGCTTCACCTTAATGACAACATCCGGCATCTTAATGTCAAAGCTTCTGGTACTTGCCACCGTTGCTGCTGCAAATTTCGGCTTTTCCTCGTCACAGACAATACTGTCAAATGCCGTATCAAAGGTTTCCAGTGCCGCTTCTTTCACTCCACTGTCCTCCAACAGCTTCTTCATCTCCATTTTGTCAAGCTCCGGAGGCTCCGGCGCATCCTTTCTCGCCTCCACATATTCATTTAAATTCTCATGAATCGTCTTTACCGTCTCAAAATCACACTGCTCTCCAAGAGAATTTTCAATGATATCCTGAAACGTCTCCTGCTGTGCCTTAAAGGAAAGAGGTGCCCCACAGCCCAAAGTCTGGTCAATAAAATCCTCCTGCATCATTTCGGAGTTCTTTGTATAATAAAGCAATCCATGTATATCTGTATTCCGGTCGTTAAATGCCGGGAACAGGAAGCCATGTACCGGCGGTGAAACGACCCAGTCTCTGATACGGCTCTCGATACTGTTATTCTTCTCATTATAGCAGAGTCCTGCATCAGTAAGCTTTACCGGACAGATACTGCAAAGTATATAATCATACACATAATCCGAAGCATCCTCATTTTCAATGCCATCGGTGGTCTGTCCTGGTACGTCATAGGCTGCGTATACCAAAATAATATAATAATTTTCCCCATAATTATATGTACCGATTACCTTATCATAAAACTCTTCCACCAAAGCATTATCCTCTAATTTGGAGTTCTTAAGGCGCAAAAGAAATTCCTGTGTGCCCCCTTCTTTCTCCTGTTCATTTGGAAATTCCATGTTAAGGAGATTTTTTCCAAGAGTTCCGGAAAGCGTATTCTTAAAAATAGTAAAATACTTAAAATTCTCTTCCTCTGTCAAAGTCAGGAAGGTCTGCGCCAGTTCAGTCTTTTTATTCTTCTCTCCATCCACATAACAGCCACAGATTCTTGTTATCGTACAGTGTTCCGGTGTAAATTGTTTCTTTATCTCGTTTATCTCTTTCTTATTCATTCGTTCTTCCTTTCCAATGCTTCCATAAGACCTTTTCATAAACGGTTCTGCTTAATCAAATTTATCTACAATATTTTATATCATACCACAAAACGAAACCGGTACACAAGTAATGGATAAAGAAACATTCACTTGTCACACCCTCTAATATATAATATACTAAATTAAATTTATGTATTTTATCATAAGGGGGAGAATTTCTATGAATACAAAAATAAATCCATTTGCACAGATTC
The DNA here is from genome assembly GCA_900544905.1 of uncultured Clostridium sp. Classification (GTDB taxonomy): domain Bacteria; phylum Bacillota; class Clostridia; order Lachnospirales; family Lachnospiraceae; genus CAG-590. The sequence continues at coordinate 5,680 of UQXF01000068.1, read as the reverse complement.
TTGAGGCATTTCGGGGCTTTACATTTTCTGGTTCCTTTTATAACCTGCGCAGACAATCCACCGGCAGTAAAATCGTCTACGCGATTATTATCAGCATCTTTACTGGTTTACTACTTTGTGCTCTTGAAGCATTTTCTTTTTCTACAGACAAGGAAGTAACTCAGTTTATGAATAATCTGCCGGAATTTTATTATTCAAATGGAGAATTTTATTGTGAAGATAAATTTGAGGAGTCCTCTTCAGGTACTTATATGTTAATCGATACTTCACAGACACAATTTACCCAAAATCATGTTAAATCCGTATTAACAGACTCAAGTTTTACTGACGTTCTGTTAATCAGCAAAACGAATATTATTACCTACAAAACATTAACAGGGGAATATCAGGATATGAAATTATCCGATTTATTGGATGTTTTTCAGATTCAAGCTCTGTCCAAACAGCAAGTGCTTTCCGGGTACAAAGGATTTATCTTTAAAGTTGCAATGATAATATCTCTTGTAATTATTCCATGTCAATTTATAAGGTTATTCTCTGCTTCCCTGATTTTAACATTGATTGCTCTAATTATCAACGCTATTTGCGGTTCAAAAGAAAGCTTTTCAACACTATATTGGATTTCCTTTTATATCCAAAGCGTATTCATGATTATCCTGGCAATCGGCAAGCCGTTTTTAAGCTTGAGCAGCAGCTCACTTACCATTGCATGTCTGCTTTTATTTATTATTACTATGCACCATACCTTAAAACACGGCGAACCAGAGGTAAAAACAACCGTTGTGTCCAATCATTTTAATGATGATTTCGATGATTTTATGCGTCAGGAAACGGTTACCCCATCCACAAGCTATGATTCATCTTATGGCGATGCAGATACATACACAGAGCCTTTTGGAAACAACACCGATACTAATTCGGCAAAACCGCAAAAAAGTTCTTCCGGACTATCCTTGAAAAAGGAGGATTAAATCTGCTTTTACACAAATAAGGAACTGTTGCAAATGGTACATATTACTGTCTTCCAAAACATTTCCAAAGACATTACTGCAACAGCTCCTTACTTGCAAAAAGGTAGAGGTATTACCTGCTTACTCCTCAAAGTAAGACACATATTCTATTTTATACTTACTCCCCGGGAACAGATAATCAAATAAATCCACAAAATAATCATCTGTCATGCTTGCTATAAAGTCAACCACCATCTGATTTGGCTCTGTCTCATTCAAATACTTATCATATCCATAGGTGGCAGTATTTTCCTTCACATAATCAATATGGTGTTTATAAATAATCGAATTGGTATCTCTTGCTTTCAAATCAGATAACAGCCGCTCATACATCAAATGAAACATTGGCCGGATTCTCTCTTCATAAATCCGGTTTACCCCTTCGTTAAAATATATTTTATCGTAATTCTCTTTCTTCGTCGCTTTAATTGCTTTGTAATATTCGTCATCCATGACAATACAATCCCTGCCATAGCTGTTCTCTACAATATTGACAATCAGATTATTAATAATTTCCGGATTACTCTTGCCAAATGCCTGCTCATCAAAAATACTGTCGTCCACGATTAAGTTTGCCCGCCTGGCATCCTGCCGGTCCTTCCCCAAATAAGCAATCATATCACAAATCCGGACTACACAAGCCTCCAGCGTGTATGGTACCAGTTTCCCTATCGCTTCTTCATCCACATAACAGGCTTCATATTTACTATCAAAATGGGCAAAATCCTCCATCTTCACCGGCCGGTACTCCTGCATGGCAAATTCTCCGTTATGGCAGAGAATACCATCCAGGGTCTGCAGACTGACATTCCGGTTCAAAATGTCATCTAACACCCTGACGCTGTGTACATTATGATTAAAATACCTTCCTGTGTGTTCCTGGAGACATTCACTTAAATAACGTTCTCCGGCATGACCAAATGGTGTATGTCCGATGTCATGCCCTAGTGCGATGGCTTCAATTAAATCTGTGTTCAGTCCCAGCAGGGAGCCTATATTTCTTGCAATTCTTGATACCAGCTGGACATGAAGCGCCCTTCTTGTAATATCATCATTTTTATAAAAGGAAAAGACCTGGGTCTTATCTGCATACCGGTTATAATACGGTGTATGCATAATTTTCTCACAATCCCTCACATATGCCGGGCGCAGCAATTTATTCTTATCCCAGTCCTGCTTCCTTCGAATGGCATCTTCATTTCTGGCACGGTATGGATTTACATACCCCTGGCTCCTGTCCTCTAAAATTCTCTGCTGTAATTCTTTTGACAAATCATAATACTTCTTTTGTTCCATATCCAATATCTGCCTTACCTATTCTATCTGCTATCTTCAAAGCCCCAACATCTAATGACCAGACTTAAGCCTTTTATTTTATGTACTTGCTAACAAAATCAAAGGTCTTTTTGTAATAATTATCCGGCTCTGCATATCTGCAATCCTCATGTGTACCTGTTGGCACCGTAAATACCTCATGCTCGGAAGCAATTGCCTTATCTAACTGATTTGTCATCTCCTCTGTAGCATAGGTATCATTTTCTCCCCGAATTAACAAAATTGGTATATTGCTGTTCTTAACCTGTTTTACAGCATCTGCCTCTTTCAAGCTGTAGCCAGCCCACACCTTCATTACCGGATTTATCATATGCAGTAATGGAAATACCGGCCATTTTTCGTGCCGGGTCTTATATTCCTGTTTCACAACCTCCCAGGCATTTGTATATGCCCCCTCTGCCACGATGGCTTTCACGGAGCTTTTAACCGGTTCCCCTGTGAGCATCAGTGCGGCATCCGCTCCGATGTCTATTCCGTGAATAACCACCTCTGCTGATGGGTTATCCTTCAAAATCACATCTATCCAGTTAATCACATCCATGCGGTCCAGCCAGCCCATACCAAAGAAAGAGCCTTCACTCTCACCATGTGCCCTCAAATCCGGCATTAACACGTTATATCCCTTTTCCACATAATGCATGGCTATATCGTAAATATCCTCCATACTGCCATTATATCCATGAAGAATGACCACCCATTTACTATTCTCTTCATCAGCAACAATTTTTCTCGCAACTAAAATGCTCTTGTCGTCCGCTTCTAACGTCAGCTTTTCCCTGGTGACGGTACCCAGCCATTCCTTAACTTTGCCATCCTCACTTGATTTGTTAGAAAGCGTACTGGCAGCCACCGTCATTCCCTCTGTGCACTGCCGGCTGCCACTGCGTCCCCGTATCATCAAATCTCTGGAAAGAAAAAATCCTGCTACAGCCGTAACAACTATGACCAGAACTACTACCTTGAAAAGCGTCCAGACACTCTCTAAAAATGTGCCAATCACTCTGCCAATGGTAACCTTGTCTTTCGGCTGTTCCGGATTTTTTATTACAATCGGTTCTTCCTCGGCAAATTCCTGTATTTTCTTATCTGTTATACTACCCTTTTTCTCCTGTGGCTCAGAACTTTTTTTCTTTCCATTCCCAACTGTCGGCTCAAACCCATTTTTCTTTCCGCTCCCAGCTGTCGGCTCAGAACTTTTTTTCTTTCCGCTCCCAGCTGTCGGCTCAAACCCATTTTTCTTTCCGTTCCCAGCTTCTGGCACATGGTTATTTTTCTTCCCATTTTCAGCTGCCAGCACACCGCCCTTGGCTGCCACATTGTTTTTTTCTGTTTTCTGTGGCTCCGGCTTTTCTTTACCGGCTTTTTTCACAGGTTTCTTATCTACAGGTTTCTTATCTATAGCCTTCTCATTCTTTATCCTTGAATCTTTCTTTACAGACTTTTCATCTTTTTTATCATTCTTCTCTGATGGCTTCACGGTACTCTCTCCGCTGGCACTTTTTTCAGCCTTCTTATCATTTACTTTCTCTTGATTATTACTGCCTGATTTATTCTCTTTCTCTGCAAGCTTTTCTGCCGCACTCTTCAGCACTTGATTGATTTCCTCGTCCGTAATCTTTCGATTGGGATTCCGGGGTATATTTTTAACCACTTCCTCCTGCTTCTTTTCTTCGTCCCTCATAAAAGAACCTCCTCATTATTCCGATTATTGCCGATGTAAAACCCTAAGACTCTGTCTTGCTTCATCTATGGGAATCTGACCTGGTGCCGATGCCCTGCCGACAGTTGCAAATGTCAATGCCGAACCAAAGATTTCCCCTGCAAGCCGGCTAACCATTCCGATATCATCCATGGACATTGTAATAATCGGCTTTATTCCACCCGTTTCATGATATGTAAGCGTTGCAGACAGTAATGTAAGCACATCCCTTTCTTTTTGTGGCATGACTGCTATTTTGGGAATATCTGCCCCCTGTTCATCCATATATTTAAGTCTTGAAACGATATCCTCTTCATCCGGTGTCTTTTCAAAATCATGGTTACTGCCAACCACATATACACCGTTCCTATGTGCAATTTCGCAAATGGAAGCAAGCAAGCCCTCCTGCATAAATGCTTCCACATCAAGCAAATCAATATAACCACTGGTACAAGCCGCTGTACACAGTGCTTTGTAATCCTCACAGGTAATGCTTCTCCTGCCGCCCTCCTGCTCACTTCTAAATGTGAACAATAGCACGGTATCACCAATTACCGGACGCAAATCCGCCAGCATATGTAAAACCTTTTGCACATTGCTGACATCCTGAAACCAGTCTATCCGGAGTTCCACACAATCCGGCTGATTCCTCATAATATCCTGTGCCTGTGTCAATATTTCCTTCTCCGTATGTCCTACAATAGGTACACACAGCTTAGGCATGCCCTTTCCAAATTCAATTCCTCTGATTTTAATACCTGTTACCTGCATCCCTATTCTTCCCGCATTTTTAAATGTCTTGATTCCAGCTGTTTCACCGCATTGTCCAGCTGTTCCCGCATAGATTCTGTTATATTAGTTGTTTCCCCATAATTCAGATAAGCTAAGATTGTAAGCATTTCTGATTCACTGTCAACAAAATAACCGGTTCCCTCCTGCTCCATGTTGCCAACATTTTTTACCAATTCCAACATTTTGTTAGGCATCATTCTGTAATCCCATGGTCCCACTGTTCTCTCTAACATGTCTTCCCTCCTGATTTGTCTAATCATCCAAAATAAGTATACAATAAGAAACTCTTTTTTGAAATACCTATTCTTAATGAAAATTCTTAAAACTTTCTTATGTTAATATATTTATCGTACTTATTTCTAACTCTATTCCGTATTTTGATTGTAACATAACACATATTTTATTACCATGGTTTTAACCGGATTTTACCCTTAGGACTATGTTAGATTACAGCTTCCTATGCAACAAAAAAACGAAAGCCCTGTAAATTCAGGACTTCCGCTTTTTAAGTACGTGCGTGAGAGGATTCGAACCCCCGACACCTTGGTCCGTAGCCAAGTGCTCTATCCAGCTGAGCTACACACACATATTCATTTAAAATAAGACTTTCACAATGAAAGTCTGTCGCTCTCCGCTCGTTAAGGGTTCGGATGGGCTTTCGTACTAAATTCGTTCTCATTTCATTAAAATCTGTTAAGTACTCAATGCTATCCTCCCACTAAACTCGCTCCGCTCGTTAAGGGCTCGGATGGGCTTTCGTACTAAATTCGTTCTCATTTCATTCGAACTCATTAAGTACTCAATGCCGGCGACCGGAATCGAACCGGTACGGGAGTATAAGTCC
>UQXF01000067.1 GCA_900544905.1 uncultured Clostridium sp. | reverse complement strand
GAGATGACGTCGAGTCTCGTGGGCTCGGAGATGTGTATAAGAGACAGGAATAAAACAATTCGGCGGTACGTTTGCCACAATATAGGGCTGGGCATAGAACTGTACTGCCAGAGATAAGGCTCCATAATCCTTTGTTCCCGGACCTGCCTGCATCCGCTGTGCCACCTCTTTTTGCACCATAACCGTAACATTCTCCAACGGAACATGGTTTTCAAACAAGCCCATAATAATCGGTGTGGTAATATAATATGGCAGATTCGCCACTACTTTAATTGGGTTCCCCCCATTTTTTTCCTCTGCCAGCGCTCCGATATCCACCTTTAAAATATCCTCATTAATCAGGGTAACATTGTCATAGTCCTTAAGGGTCTCCTGCAGAATCGGTATCAGGGTCTTATCAATCTCAACCGCAATAACCTCCTTTGCCGCTTCCGCCAGATACTGGGTCATGGTTCCAAACCCAGGGCCAATCTCTAAAACCACATCCTCCTTTGTCACTCCCGCTGCCGCAATAATTTTATCCAGTACATGTCCGTCTATCAAAAAATTTTGTCCGAATTTCTTCTGAAATGCAAAGTCATATTTTTTAATCGTCTCAATTGTGACCTGTGGATTACTTAATTTTTCCATATTCCTTCTCCCATCAACAAGAGTCCTAACAGCTTTTATCTGTCATACTGATAGTACCATATCTTATCTTCTTTTTCTATCCTTTCTGTCAGCCCATTCCCGTACCCACATCGAAAAATGTGCGCAGCTTACGATACATTTACACAGAGAAAATTATTTACCTTTCCCGACCTGTTCATGCTATAATGAAAAAAACGCCTGTCTGAGGCTTTAATTATGAGAGGGGAAATATGAAACCATACACATTACACACCCAGTCAAGCCATAAATATACTGCCGGTTTTTCCATAAGACATCTGGCACTTCTTTTTATACTGCTTCTTGCTGTTATGTCCAGCAGCCTAACCACACTGGCAGCGGCTCCTGCCACACAGACCGGCACCGAAGCAGAAGCATCCACGAAAAATACTGCCGGAAAAAAGAAAAAGAGCAAATCCATTAAAATAACCATCTCTGCTGCCGGTGACTGTACCCTCGGTGTGGATTCCAGATATAATAACACCTTTAACAATTATTATAAGAAAAAAGGCTCCGCTTACTTTTTAAAAAAGGTAAAAAAAATATTTTCCAAGGATGATGTGACCATTGTTAACTTAGAGGGTCCTTTTACCAATGCCACGAGCCGTGCCAGCAAAACCTTTACCTTTAAGGGCCCTGCCAGCTATGCCAAAATTCTCAAAAAGGGCTCTGTGGAGGTAGTAAATGTCGCCAACAACCATACCTTTGACTATGGCAGAAAGGGATATTCCGACACCCTGAAAACCCTCCGAAAAAACAAAATCAAATACTGCCGCAACGGCTCCATTGCCTACAAGACAGTAAAGGGAGTAAAGATTGCCTTCTTAGGCTTTAACCAGTTAGAGGGCATCACCAGCTCTGACGTAAAGAAGGTCATCCAAAAAGCCAGAAAACAGAGAGCAAAAATCATTATCGTAAGCTTTCACTGGGGTATTGAACGGGATTACTATCCATCTGCCATCCAGAAGTCCCTTGGCCGTGCTGCAATCCGTGACGGGGCAACCCTGGTTCTCGGACACCACCCTCATGTGCTTCAGGGAATTGAGCGCTATAGAGGGCGTTACATTGTATATAGTCTCGGAAACTTCTGCTTTGGAGGCAATACAAACCCTTCCGACAAGGACACCATGATATTTCAGCAGACCTTTACCATCAAAAATGGAAAGGTTGCGAAAAACAAGGACATAAAAGTGATTCCATGCTCCCTGTCCTCCTCATCCTATACCAATGATTACCAGCCGAGAATCCTGTCGGGAAAAAGCAGAAAACGGCTCCTCAAAAAAATCAACAGGCTAAGCCGTGGTATGGGGGTTACGATAAATTCCAAAGGAAAGGCAAAGTAGCAAACCCATACCCTGAAAACCCGTCAAACTGAAAAATTGTATAACTTCTTTGCGTTTTCAAATGTCACGGCGCAGACCTCTTCGGCAGAAATACCCTTTAACTGCGCAAGCTCCTCTGCCACATATTTTAAATACAGGGAGCAGTTGCGCTTACCCCGGAACGGAACCGGCGCAAGATACGGCGCATCCGTCTCTAGCACAATGCTGTCTAAGGGTACATACTCTGCCACCTCTTTTAATTTTCTTCCGTTCTTAAAGGTTACCACCCCGCCGATGCCGATATAATATCCCATATTCAGATATTCCCTTGCCATTTCTATCCCATAGGAAAAGCAGTGAATGACACCATTTGTCTTTCCTGCATGCTCCGCCTTCATAATATCTAATGTGTCCTTTGCCGCATCCCGGCTGTGGATAACAACGGGAAGCTGCCGGCGCTTTGCAAGGTCTAACTGCCGGACAAACCATTGCTTCTGAATATCCCTTGGCGGTTCATCATAATGATAATCCAGACCAATTTCTCCAATTGCAAGAATTTTCTCCTGCCTTGAAAGCTCCTCTAACTCCTCCATATCCGATTCTGTCAGACTGCCTGCGTCCTCCGGATGCACACCCACCGTACCATACAGGAAATCATACTGCCTTACCAGCTTGGTAATGCCTCTGGAGGTCTCCATGGAACAGCCAATGTTTACAATATATTCAATTCCCTCCCTGTGCATCTGCTGCAGCAAAAAATCCCTGTCCTCTGAAAATGCAGTGTCATCATAGTGTGCATGCGTCTCAAATATTTTCATATACTGCTATCCTCTGCTTCCCTTTTACTTTCTGTGGTGGGAAGCTCTTCCTCCGTTTCCGTCTGATGGATTCCCTTATTTACCAGCTCTGTGGTAATTATCCGGTGAATCCCGCTTTCCATTTCCTCATACTGGATGGAAACCGTGTCTCCCACCGATATTTTAATCAGCGCTTCATCCTCGGAAAACTTTTGCTTATATACATTCCCGGACTCATCCTTGATATAAACATAGGTTTCCCCCTCCATAGTGACATATTCCATATCTGCCACCTCAAATGTGCTCTCTTTGATAACATTTCCCTCTGTATCCGAAGCAGCAGTTCCCCCGGCATTTCCTTCCTTTGCCAGCAGCTTTCTGTATTTTGCAAATACCTCCTCCTGGGTCTCTGCTGTCACCACCAGATTGTACTGCTCCACATTTACCATGGCATACATTTTCACAAGACCGCCGTTATCCGTCAATACCATAATATAGGTTGGCATCCCATCTACATTTATGAGGCTCGGGAAGGAAGCCTTATAATTTTTCTCCTGTACCTCACCCTCGGCAGAGGACATGGCAGAATATTCCTCCGCACCGGAAATACTGTAATATCTCGCCTCGGAAGTCCGCTGGTTAATCATCACAAAGCCCACATTGGAAGCATCGCCGGTCACAGAGGTAACTCCGGTATAAATCCAGACATCATCCTCAATGGTCTTATAGCCATAATCATCCGTTGTCTGAATACAGCCCTTCTGTCCAATGACACTGTTCCAATAGCCATTTGACAACAGTCCATACCAGTTAAATTTGTCCTCTAACAGCTCTCCGTCAAACACCCGGTCCACCCAGGCAGGAATATCCGCCACATCATAGTATTCCATCTCTCCGTTTACCGGATTGCAGAGCACTGCGCCCTTTACATCCATACCGCCAAACAGACCCACTCTGGCATGTAAAACCGGACACACATAATAGGGTTTTCCGTTGTCATCCACCTCAAAATAGCATCCATCAATTATCTTTGTGGGATTGTGCATCTGGACATAGCGGTAAATATTGTCATTCAGGTAACCGGAGGGCACATATTTCATGCCCTGCTCCAATTTCACATATTTCGCTGTGGAATCTACCGGATTTACCATCACATAGCCCGGAATCCCCTCCTTCCGGTTACTTAAATACTTGAAAAAATCCGCATATTGCAAATTTGCCACCTTCATCGGCTTATTGCTGATATTAATCTGGGTATAATCCTCTTCCACCTCAAACTGGCTTACCACATCCGACAGGGAGCCAATCTTCCGGTCACCAAAAATTCTTGCACTTTCTGTGTCCATCAACGCAATGTTATCCACATTTTCCGATTCCGGAATATCTTCGGTAAAGTCCCGCTGCTCCACTGTCAAAAGACCGGCATAGCGCCTTGCGTTAAAAACAGTGGCACTGGTTACTGTTCCAAGCACTAATACCAGCACACAGAAAACCGGAATAACCACTAAAAGAACCAGCTGGAGCTTTCCTGTGCCCCGGCGGAAATATTCCAGATTACTGCGAAATCCTTTTTTCAGGCTGACCTTACGGCTCCTGCTGATAATTCCGGCAAAAATGAAAATACCGCTGACAATAACGGAATGAAACAGCAGCCATGTCCAGAACTCCGGGTTTTGCAGGTTAAGCGCCGGATAATAAATATAATAATTGACACCCAGCCATAAAATGGACAAAAGCGTAGCTGCCACATATCCGCTTCCTCTTCTCTCTTCTCTATTTTTACTCATATTCATACCTCTTTTCATAGTAATCTGTAATTTTTGTTACACGAATCTTTGTTTTTTACTTTTTCTCCTGTAGTATACTATAATTTTCCTGCCGATACAATCATTTAAGCAATGGACACCCTTTCTAAAGTATGCTATACTAGCTTTATCATTTGGATTTATCCGTTTTATATACATTTAGGAGGCAGCATTTATGAAGTCACTTTTTAAAAAATTAACAATCATCCTTACGGTATGCGTTATGATGGTTTCCCTTGCCGGGTGTTCCCTGTTTGACAGCAAAGCCAAGGTATATTCCCGTTATGTTATCAGTCTGCTGGATATCAACTACAAGAATGTATCCAAGGATTATATGACCTTAACCGGTGTTTCCCAGAAGGATGCTGAGGCTGTATATGTGGCAAACATGGATTATCAGGCTCATAATTTGATGAATTATTATGGGGTAAAGGAAGTTGACGACGGTACAATTCTCTCAGAGTTCTATTATCTGGCTCAGTCCATTTTTTCAAATGCGAAATATGAGGTAACGGATGTAAAGCATGATAAGGATTCTGACAGCTATACGCTGGAGCTTACCGTTTATCCTCTTGATACCTTAGAGACCACCTATGACCAGATTGTTTCCTATATCGAAAGCTTTAATGCAAGAGTAGATGAAGGCGATTATAACAATACCACGGAAGTGGACTATGAGACGGAGTTTGCGGAAGGGATTATCGACATATTAAAAAGCACTGTGGACAATCCCGGATATATGGACCCGGTTGTACTGGATATTCCAATCCAGCCGTCCGACGATTATTATTATATCTCGGATGAAGATTTCTTAAATATTGATAAGGCGATGCTGTACATCAGGGAGAATCCTTCCACTACCACAGAGGAGACTACCGAAGCCGGGAATACCGATGACCCGGAAGCAGCGAATCAGGACGCAGAAAATGATACCTCTTCTTCTGAGGCTACAGAAGCTGCTGAATAAACATATTTTATCCCGCCACAAGCTGGCGGGATTTTTTATCGTATATAAAATTCGGGTGTCAAAAGACAGCTTTTCAAAAGAATATTGGCAATTACACAAGCCCATTGCGTTAAATATGCTTTCTACGGGTTACAGTTCTTACAGGGTTCATATCCTTCCTCAATCAGTTCCTCCCGGGACTTATCCGTCTCCGCTTTATTTTTATCCGCTATTTTATCTGCACTGCCGCAGCCGGAACGGTGAAATTTTTTTGTGTTTGTATTCAGAATATAATGGCTCTCCTGTTCTGCCACAGTCTCCCTCTGCTCCGTCACCCGGTTATCCTTTCCATCGCCTAACGGTTCTCCGGCTTTCCAGGTGGTGGACGGTTCACAGTTAAAGGTAATCTCTTTTCCATCGGAAACTGCCACAACGGTTCCCTGTTCATCTGTGCGGAATACCTTTATACCCATCCCCCGCAGATTGTTCAGCACCCCGGCTCTTGGATGGCCATATGTATTATCCTGTCCACAGCTGATGACACAGTACTCCGGATTAACCGCAGTTAAAAATTTATCTGTATTTGCCGTGTCTGCCCCGTGATGCGCCGCTTTAAAAACATCCGACTCTAGGGGCAGCCCACTTGCCAGCATATCATTTTCTGCCTCCTCCTCCGCATCGCCGGTAAAAAGAAAGGAGGTTCCGCCAAAGGTCAGGCGTATGGCAATGGAATAATTGTTAATATTCTCACCATAATCCTTATGGGTGTCTGTCAATATCTGAAACTGCGCATTTCCCAGGGAATACACACTTCCCTGCTCCGGAATCACAGGGCTCTTATTTTTTCCCGCTATGGTATCCACCAGCTCCTCATATGTCCTGGTATCATTTACACAGTCCGGCAGAAAGATGGTTTCACAATCCAGCTTATATAATACCACATCCAAACCACCAATATGGTCTGCATCGGGATGGGTTCCAATGGCATAGGTTAATGTATCTACGCCCTGGCTAAGCAGATAAGACCATACCGCAGTACCCTTACTGTTATTGCCGGCATCAATCAGCATGGCAGAATCTCCCTGCTTTACCAGAATAGAATCTCCCTGCCCAATATCAATGTAGTGAACCTCTAAGCTTCCCTCCCCACTGCCGCTGTCCGCATTTTCCAATTCCTTTCCCATTCTGCCCATTAATTCTGTGCTTTCCTGATATGCCGTGTCCGCGGCACCACAGCCCGCCAGAAACAGGCAGAACAAAAGACTTATAGCCATCCGATAGAAATGTTTTTTGTACTTCACTCTGTGCCTCCTGATATTTTTCTAATTTTTTCTTGCCATTCGGCTTATAATTTATTAAAATATACTTATTAATATACAATGTGAGGTATTGCTATGGAAGATATGGATTTTGTCCTGATTGGGGCAAAAATGAAGCAGCTGCGAAACGAACAGGGCATTACACAGGAGCAGGTGGCAAAGGATTTAGGCTGTACCATCGGCTTTGTCAGCAATGTGGAAAACAACCGGGCAAAATTAAATCTAAAAGTATTGTCCTACTATTCCAAAATATGCCACGTATCCATTGATTCGCTTCTGAATGTAGGCGAGGGCAGCAACGCCCCGGATAAGAGGGAAACCCTGTTAAACGAAGAGCTGCTCCGGGTGTTTCGCACCTTTTCCTTAGAGGAGCGCGAAAAGATTATAAAAATGCTGCAGCTCTGGAAAGAAGATTTATAAAGCAGTCAAAAATGAGGTTGTCAGCGACAACCTCATTTTTTCTTATCTGTTCGCCAGCGTCTGGCGGATAATTGCTCGTTTCAGTGCTAACTCCGCACGGTTCATATCAATCCCGGAACCCTCTTCAATCCTGCGTTTCGCCCGGATTTCTGCTTCCTTTGCACGATTTGCATCAATCTCCTCCGGCCATTCCACACTCTCTGCCAGTATCGTAACCGAATCCTGTAGAATCTGGATAAATCCGGACATCAATGCCGCTTCCTTCACCGTATCCTTTTCATGGATTCTAAGAATTCCCGGTGCAATAATCGCTGTCAACGGAATGTGATTGGGATAAACACCCATATCACCCTCTGTTGTGGTAAATTCCAGAAATGAGGATTCCCCTTCATAAAATATACGCTCAGGAGCCACGATTTTCAATTTCATACTATCTGCCATGCGTATTCTCCTTTTTCGCTATTTTACCTTTGCAAGCACATCATCAATGGTACCTGCATTTAAGAAATATCCTTCCGGAATATCATCATGCTTACCCTCGATAATCTCTTTAAATCCACGAATCGTCTCTGCCACCGGAACATATTTACCTGTTGTACCAGTAAACTGCTCTGCCACAAAGAATGGCTGGGATAAGAATCTCTGTACCTTTCTGGCACGGGATACCACCAGCTTATCCTCTTCTGATAATTCATCCATACCAAGAATTGCAATGATATCCTGTAACTCTTTATACTTTTGCAGGATTTCCTGTACACCACGGGCAACTGCATAATGCTCCTCACCCACAATCTTCGGGTCCAGAATTCTGGAGGTGGACTCCAACGGGTCAACCGCAGGATAAATTCCTAATTCTACAATAGAACGGGAAAGTACGGTGGTTGCATCCAGATGTGCAAAGGTTGTAGCCGGAGCCGGGTCTGTCAGGTCATCCGCCGGCACATATACAGCCTGAACCGATGTAATGGAACCGTTCTTTGTGGAAGTGATACGCTCCTGCAAAGCGCCCATCTCTGTCTGGAGAGTTGGCTGGTAACCAACGGCTGACGGCACACGGCCAAGCAGTGCGGAAACCTCAGAACCTGCCTGGGTGAAACGGAAAATATTATCAATGAAAAGCAGCACATCCTTACCACCCTGGTCACGGAAATACTCCGCCATGGTAAGACCGGTCAAGCCGACTCTCATTCTCGCTCCAGGCGGCTCATTCATCTGACCAAACACCATGGTTGTCTTATTGATAACGCCGGATTCGGTCATTTCATTATATAAGTCGTTACCCTCACGGGTACGCTCTCCTACACCGGTAAATACCGAATATCCACCGTGCTCTGTTGCAATATTACGAATCAGCTCCTGGATTAATACGGTTTTACCTACACCGGCACCGCCAAACAGTCCGATTTTACCACCCTTCTGATAAGGACAGAGCAAATCTACGACCTTGATACCCGTCTCTAAAATCTCCGTATCCGTTGCCTGCTCAGAAAATTCCGGAGCTTTTCTGTGAATCGGAAAATGCTCTTTACAATCCGGAGCCGGCTTATTATCAATTGGCTGACCCAATACATTAAACATACGTCCCAATGTATTTTCACCCACCGGCACAGTAATTGGTGCCCCGGTAGCGACAGCCTCCATGCCACGTACCAGACCGTCTGTTGGTCCCATGGCAATACATTTTACTGTATCATCACCCAAGTGCTGGGAAACCTCTACGGTTAATTCCCCGCCATCCCTGGTTGCAATGGTAATGGCATCATTAATCTCAGGAAGCTTTCCTTCACTGAATTTAATATCCAATACGGCACCAATAATCTGGGTGATTTTACCGACATTCTTTTCTGCCATATATTTTTCTCCTTATTTTTTCTTTTTTCTACAGGTAATCGCCATTTCGCAATTGCCTGTCCCATTCCCTTTTATTATGCTATCTCCTTATCAGGAGATAGCCTCCGCACCCGCTATAATCTCGGTAAGCTCCTGTGTAATGGAGCTCTGGCGTGCACGGTTGTATTTCAGGGATAAATCGGCAATCATGTCATCTGCATTTTTTGTTGCGGAATCCATCGCCTGCATACGGGCACCGTTTTCACTGGCAACTGCCTCAACAAATGCACCGTACAGTATATTGTTCATATATTTTGGAATAATCATATCCAAAGCTTCATCTGCCTCAGGCTCATAATTCATGGGTGTCAGGACATCAATCTCCACATCCTGCATAATTTCGTCTACATCTATAGGCAAAAGCTTAATCAGCTTGGGTTCCTGCACCACTGTATTCTTAAAACTCGTATATGCAAGATAAATTTCTCCCACTTCGCCATTTTCATAGGATGCAAGCACATTTTTACCGATATGAATGGCATCACCATATAACGGCTCATTCATGACCTCAGAGTAATCCTCTACAATAGAAAAGCCCTTTCTGAAAAGCCCTTCAAGACCTTTTTTACCCAATGCATAAATGTCTGTATTTTCCGGAGTAAATGCCGCTGCAATTTCCTTTACAATGTTATTGTTATAACCGCCTGCGAGACCTCTGTTGGAGGTTATGGCAATCACTGCCTTTCTCTCAGATGCATTTGGTTTCAGATACCGGTGGTCAATCTTCCCGGTTCTTGCAAGAATCGAGCACATGGTATCATACAGCATTGTAAAATATGGCTTATTACTCTCTGCCCTGGTTTTTGCTTTTTGAAGCTTAACGGTGGAAACCAGTTTCATTGCCTTGGTAATCTGACCCGTACTGGCAACGCTCTCTTTCCGCCTTTTAATATCTCTCATAGATGCCAAGACAATTCACCTCTTTCTTAATCTGCTCCTACAATCGTCAACTCTGTGTCTGTGTTCTGACTGTTTTGTCATCCACATGGTTCACCTTACCGTTGCTCCTTGTAGGCGGTGATTGCCTTGTCAAGCAGCTCCTCAATCTCCGGTGTCAGCTTCTTTACCTCACGAATCTGGCTGAAAATCTCCGGATACTGGGTATCCACAAATTCAAACAGACCCTTTTCAAAATCAAGAATCTCCTCAACCGGAACGTCAATCAGATAACGCTTCGTCGCCGCATAAATAATAACTACCTGTTTTTCAACCGCCATTGGCTTATACTGCGGCTGCTTTAGCATTTCTTTAATTCTCTCACCCTGTGCCAGTCTGTCCTTGGTATCCGCATCCAATTCGGAACCGAACTGGGCAAACGCTGCCAGCTCCCGGTACTGGGCAAGCTCTGTACGGATTGGAGCCGCAATTTTCTTCATAGCACCAATCTGTGCGGCACCACCAACACGGGATACCGATAAGCCTGCATTAATGGCAGGACGGAAACCTGCATTAAACATTTCTGTTTCCAGATAAATCTGTCCGTCTGTTATAGAAATAACATTGGTTGGGATATATGCCGATACATCTCCTGCCTGAGTCTCGATAATAGGAAGCGCCGTTAAAGAACCTCCTCCCAATTCATCATTTAACTTTGCCGCACGCTCCAGCAGTCTGGAATGCAGATAAAATACATCACCAGGATAAGCCTCACGTCCAGGCGGTCTTCTGAGCAGTAAGGAAAGTGTACGGTATGCCGTAGCATGCTTACTCAAGTCATCATATACCACCAATACATCCTTTCCATTCTCCATCCACTCCTCACCAATTGCACAGCCGGCATATGGAGCAATGTACTGAAGCGGTGCCAGCTCAGAAGCGGTTGATGCAACAACGGTTGTATAATCCATGGCACCATACTCTGTTAAGGATTTTACAATGTTGGCAACCGTGGAAGCCTTCTGTCCAATGGCAACATAGATACAGTATACACCCTGTCCCTTCTGATTAATAATGGTATCAATTGCGATGGCTGTCTTACCTGTCTGACGGTCACCGATAATTAACTCTCTTTGTCCTCTTCCGATTGGAACCATGGCATCAATTGCCTTGATACCCGTCTGTAGCGGTGTATCTACTGACTTTCTGGAAATAACACCAGAGGCAACTCTCTCAATCGGTCTGGTTTTATCCGATTGAATTGGTCCCTTACCGTCAATTGGCTGACCCAATGCATTGACAACACGTCCCAGCATTGCATCACCAACCGGAACCTCAACCACACGTCCTGTGGTCTTAACGGTATCTCCTTCGTTGATATTCTTATTGGCGCCCAGTAAAACGGCACCCACATTATCTTCCTCCAGGTTCATTACCATTCCGTAAACTTCCCCAGGGAATTCCAACAGTTCACCCTGCATTGCCTTTTCCAGGCCATGCACCCGGGCAATACCATCTGCCACCTGAATAACAGTACCAACTTCGGAGGTTTCTAATTCCTTAGAATAATTTTTAATCTGTTCTTTTATCACAGAACTGATTTCTTCTGGTTTTAAATTCATGGAAAATTAGCACCTTCTCTCTGTCTTTATAATAGGGATTTTGATAAATTTGCAATCTGTGTCTTCAGACTGCTGTCCACCACCGTATCCGAAATCCGGATTACCAGACCTCCAATCAGATTCTTATCCACCTGATAGACGCCCTCAATCTCCCGGTATTTTGTGGTGTCAAGAAGCTTCCGCTCGATTTTGTCTTTCTGCTCCCTGTTAAGCTCTACAGCAGAGGAAATGTATGCAATACCGATACCCTTTTCCTCCTTGATTGCCGCAATCACATAATCAAAAACTGGAACAAAATCCTTTAAATGACCCTTATCAATCAACATCGTCATAAGACCTGTAATCTCATCGGATATCTTACCCTTATAGATATTCTCGATTACCTTAATCTTTTCTTCCTTTTCGATGTTTGGGTGAAGCAAAAGCTTATTTAAGTCTTCGTTTTCAAGAAACGTCTGCTTTACAAAAAGTACTTCTTCTAATATGGTGTCTAAGGCGTTTTTCTCCATAGCCACTTCAAAAAGCGCACTTCCATAGGTTTTACTTACCTGCTTAGCCATGTACTACCACCCATTTCCTTCAAAGTGTCCTCAATTAAAGCATCCTGCTTGCTCTCATCAATCTGCTGCTCAATTATCTTTGCAGCCATGGCAGTTGCCACACGGACAATCTCCCTGCGCATATCATCGGATACCTTGCTCTTTTCCAGCTCGATTTCCTGACTGGCGCGAGTCATTATTCTGTCAGCCTCTGCATTTGCCTCTTCCACAATCTCTGCTTCCCGTTTCTGAGCCTTCTTACGGGCTTCCGCCAGGATTTCTTCTCTTTCTTTTTCTATTGATTTGAGTTTCTCGTCGTATTCTGCCTTTAATGCGGCAGCCTCCTCTTTGTCCTTTGCGGCGGACTCAATATCATTTTTTATCTTCTCTGTTCTATTATTAAGAACCTTTTTAACCGGCTCAAATAATACATTAGAAAGGAAGAAGAAGAGGATAAATATTGCGATACCCTGGATGATGACATCGTTAATCAACTGAGCATTTAACTCAAAAATATGTCCCTCGGTTAACAACATTGTCTGACTTCCGAGTTCTAATATCGTGTTCATCAAAGAGCTATCCTCCTTTCACTAGATTCTTGTTTGTTACATTCGTTATAATGCCTGCCTACAGTTTTAAGAATCTAGATAACATCGGATTACCATACATTAACAGCAATGCAACAACCAGACCGTAAAGACCTGTTGTCTCTGCTACTGCCTGTCCCAAAAGCATGGTTGACATGATATCACCCTTTGCTCCCGGATTACGGCCTACTGCCGCTGCACCCTGACCAGCTGCGTATCCCTGACCAACACCAGGTCCGATACCTGCAATCATCGCTAAACCTGCACCAATTGTTGAACAAGCTAAAATTAAACCTTCGTTTGTAATGTTTCCCATATGATTATACCTCCATAAATATTAATGTTGAAAAACCTCTTTTTCTGGGAAAATGGTTCTTCGGATAGATTTTTAAATTTTCAGGTATTAGTCCCCGTCTATTTTCTGGGTTATAAATACCATTGTTAACATTGCAAATACATATGCCTGTATCGCACCTGAAAACAGGTCGAAATATACATGCAGTGCTGCCGGAATACCGATTTTGGCAAAAATAGGCAGCAGTCCGTAATAGAGCGCCATCATAACCGTACCAGCCATAACGTTACCAAACAAACGCAGCGACATGGAAACCGGAGTGGCAATCTCACCGATTAAATTAATCGGGAACAGAAACCATATCGGCTGAAACAGTCCCGTAATCGCACCAAGCTTATTATATTTTATGTTATTATACTGTATCATAACAAATGTAATAAGTGCTAAGCTGAATGTGGTTCCGTAATCGGCAGTCGGTGGCCGAAGACCAAACAGACCGGAAATGTTACTTAAAAGTATGAACAAAAACAAGGTTCCTACATAATTCATGTATTTTTTACCATGCTGTCCCATGGACGAATCCACAAAGCCCTGCAGGGTTTCAACCGCAAATTCCACCACATTTTGAAGACCTGTCGGCACTTCTTGTGCATGCATGATTTTCTTTCTTGCAACCAGTGCAAATATCATAATTGTGATAATGATAATAAACATACAGACATGTGATGTTGTAATGTAAACCGTCTGCCCCATAAATTTATATGCCAGCAAATGATGAATGGAAAAATCTACATCTCCATCGGCTGCTAACAGCATCGGTACCATTCCATAACCCATTCTTTCACCTTCCTTTCTCTTGTATTCTTGTTAAACGAAAAATCCTTGCTCTTTTCGTTTTTCTATCAGCAGTAAGTCAAACCCCCGCTTTACGGATGCTTGATTTACCGCTGATAAAATATATTAAAAAGCAGTTTCCTGCCTTTCAATAACCATTATTACTCTAATTCCTCATCCATGTCTAACTTCGTCACAAAATCCTCCGGATACAGGCGCTTTAACAGCTTAGGCGCAATAAAAGCTCCCATTTTCAACCCCAGCATACCTAAAATAACTGCAATAAAGTTAAACTGCTCCACCAGCAAGGCAATCACCATAGCAGCCAGCATCACTGCCAGCCGCAAAAAGCTTTGCCGCCTTGTATATTTAACTGCCTGTTCCTGGGGTAAATCCAAAGCCCTGTCAAGAGTCTTTGCCATATGAACTATAAGAAAAATGGCGACAGCCACACCAAATAACAACCCCAACGTATAGGAAAATAAATCCTCTGAAAAGAAAAATCCTACCAGCTCAATCAATACTGCATATATACCAATTCCAATCAAAAAGCCAATTATGGTTTCTTTCACCTGGCTCATACATTCACTCCTCAATATGTCCCTGCAAAACACGTACCGCCTACATATGGTATATTTCCCATTTATTACACCTATTATGCTATCTGTCACTACTTGCCAATTATACTAATTTTTCCGACATATGTCCATGAAAATACCGTTTTTTTTAAATATTTTTTCTATTTTTGTACAGGATATTTGTACAAAATCACAAGAAATCTATCTTTCATTTTTCCTTATCCTTAGAATCAAACAGGCTCTTTTTCCCAAGGAATCTGCAGATTACATTGTAACAGGCTTTATATCCCCCTGCCACACCTAAAATCAGGAAAAAAACAAACAAGTTTGTTCCCAGCAAAGCATCTATACCATATCCAATCGCACCGCAGATTAATATTGCTGTCAGCATGGAGATGGCAAGCTGGGATATAAGCGCCAGCATTTTCATATAATTAATCCTCTTCTAACATGTTGATTCTGCGTACATGACGCTCCTCATTTGAAAACGGTGTATCCAGAAAGGTATCCACAATCTTCAGAGCCAGCCCAGGTCCAATCACCCTTGCTCCCATTGCCAGCATATTGGCATTATTATGCTCCTTTGTTGCCGCTGCGCTAAAACAGTCATGACAAAGCGCTGCCCGGATTCCTTTTACCTTATTTGCTGCAATAGAAATTCCGATTCCCGTCCCACAGATAAGAATGCCAGTCTCACATTCCCCACTGGCAACCGCCCTTGCAGCCTTTTTCGCATATTCCGGATAGTCCACAGATTCCTCTGAATAACATCCGAAATCCCTGTATTCAAAGCCTCTCTTCTCCAAATGTCTCTTCACTTCCTGCATCAATAAATATCCGCCATGGTCACAGCCCAATGCTATCATCCTTAACTACCATCCCTTCACTAAATTTGTACATATCTTTTTTATTATAAACGGCAGCCCCTTTTTTTACAACAGGAAAAGGGTAATACGTCACACCCGTATTACCCTTTGTCCTGCCGCCTTTAACAGCCGGTTCATAATCGCATAGGAAAGTCCCTCTCCACGAAAGCTTTCCGCATAAATATAATCAACCCCTGCAGTGTCAAAATCCCGCAAAGCCGCATAAAGTCCCGCTGCCACAGTGGTGCTTTCCTTCCGGTCACCCACACAGATAACAATGTCTGCAAAATCTGTATAACAGGAAACGGTCTCCCGGGGTGCCATAATTCCCACCCGGAAACCCGCCGCTCTCTTTTCCGATGCCAGTGCACAAATTTTATCAATTACCGGCTTCTGTATCTGCTTTAATGTCCCGGTGTCCTCCGCAGTCTGAAGACCTTTTTGTTCTCCTTCGGCTGCCCCGCTTCGCTCCACCAAAGTCATTTCACCCTTTGGCGCATAATGGGTATATTTCATACCGGGAGCCTTTGGGCGGAATCCCTCCATTGGTTTTTCCAGAGCCGGGTCAATGGCTATCTGCCCAACAATCTGCTCCAGCATATTTTTTGTAATAAATCCAGGCCGGAGTATTGTGGGAACCGCTCCGCTTACGTCTACAATGGTGGACTCAATACCAATTCCCACCGCTCCGCCATCCACAATATACTCAATCCTTCCCATCATATCCTCTGCCACATGCTCTGCCCTGGTAGGAGAGGGGCGCCCGGAAATGTTAGCGCTGGGAGCTGCCACATAAACGCCGGACTGCCGGATTAACTGAAGCGCCGCCGGATGGGACGGCATCCGGATGGCTACCGTATCAAGTCCTCCCGTAGTTCCATAGGGTACTGCCTCTTTTTTCGGAAGAATAATGGTGAGGGGACCTGGCCAGAATGCCTGTGCAAGCATATATGCATACTCATTGGGATAAGCAATCTCCTCCATATCCCCTACCTCTGCAATATGCACAATCAGCGGATTGTCAGAGGGACGCCCCTTTGCCTCATAGATTCTTCTGGCAGCTGTCTCCTGTAATGCATCTGCTCCCAGACCATATACCGTTTCTGTTGGAAATGCCACCAGCCCTCCATTTTTCAGGCAGTCAGCCGGTTCCTTTAACCGGCTGGCGAACTCCTTATCATCTTTTACATTTTTTACGTCTACAAGCTTTGTCTGCATATTACTTTACTGTAACCTTCTTAACCGCTGTATAGCTTCCATACAGCTTCTTTCCGCTCTTTTTCAGATAAGGACGCATTTTCACATAGTATGTGCCCTTTTTCAGCTTCTTTTTAATATATTTTGTCTTTGAATTACTGGTTATTGTGGCAAGTGTCTTATATCCGCTGCTCTTGCTCTTTGAATAATATATTGCATATCCGGATGCGGCACTGTTTTTCTTCCACCGCACGGTTATCTTCTTCTTGCCGCCTGTCACCTTAAAGCTTTTAACCTTAGACGGACCCACTGTCACCTTACAGCTAAGGGTTTTTGTCTTACTGCCGGCAACAAATTTTGCTTTGATTGTTGCCGTTCCATATGCCTTTGCCTTTACCTTACCACTGCTGGAGACCGTTGCCACCTTCTTATTGGAAGAGGTCCAGGTTACCTTTCTCTTTACAGAAGACGGTGAAACCTTTAAGGAAAGGGTTGCAGAGCTTCCCTTGGAAATTCCCAGGGTCTTACTGCTTAATTTGTAAGTTGTCTTCTGGGTTGTGGTATCCGTATATGCCTTAATCCGGAGATTACAGGTATTGCCTGCTCCCACATCCCGATAATCTCCACAATCATACCATTTTTTATCCGTGTAGATATATCCCTGTCCCTCTCCCACTGCTGTTGAGAAGGATATCCATCCGGCATTGTACTGGCTCTCACATGCCAGGGATACCGTTCCGCCGTTTGCGGCACGCAATGTAATGACAACAGAATATTTTTCTCCTGCTGTCAGGGTAACCGGTGAATTTAACACAATCTGATTATAACCGGCCTCCGTAAGCGTACCCGTCTGAGGCTTCGAGAACATAGCCTTACCCTTTGTAGGATTAGAGCTGCTGGTAACACCGGTATATATCTGCAGGCTGTAGCTTACATTGGTTGTGAGAACATCTACACCAACTGCTTTTAATACCTCATTATAACCGGACTTAGACGCCTTTGTTTTATACACACTGGCACAGGTAGTTCCACTGCTGAGTCTTAAGCTGAATGCCGGATTGCCTGTTCCGTCATACTGGTAATTATTATCATATGTCTGGGAAGCCTTAACCATATCATAAGCCACAATTTCACGAAGACTGGCATCCTCATAGGAGACATACATATAACCATAATCGCCTAACGGCTTTCCCTGATAGGTTGCTCCATAGCTGTTTTTAACAATCCATGCGCCGTTACTCTTAGGACGGCTGCTGCTGTTAAAATTCATTCTGGAATAGTTATCATCCCACCCCACAATTGCCACTGCATGATTTCCATCCGCTTTCGGACAATAGTATGCACCGGTTGTGAGATTCCAGTAAGAATTATCCATATATATACCGGAAGCAACCGCACCATAATCCATAATTGCCTGCTTTACGGTATTCACACTGTAATTGAAAAAATATGTATTCGCTACCTTGTAATCACTCTTGTAGCAGGCACTTGCCGCCAAAGCCTTCGGTGAATATGCCCCGCTGGCATCATCCTCTGATGTGGTTTCCTTCACCACACCGGACCAGGTTGCCAGTGCCAGCGCAGTTCCCTGCAGAGTACCGCCGTTCATTGCCCATGTGCTGCCTGTGTTTAAATTGGCATCCCCTGCTGTATAGCCAACCGGGTCTGTGGCTCTGTTATAGAAAAAATAAGCCAGATGGTTTTCTGATAAATTGACATTCTCATTCTCATATCCCTTTTTAATCAGGTTGCCTTCAATAGCTGCAATGGTTGAAAATGCCCAGCAGGTATTGGTGTTTCCCTGGTCTTCCATTCTTTTTGAAACCTTTTTTGTAATTCTCGGGTCATATTTTGCAGCAAAGGAGGCTCCCCTTTTGGTTAATGCAGAATCATTTCCGTCCTCAATATCCGCTCCATAAAACTCATTATCAAATATCGGATGTCCTGCGACCGTACCTGCCTGCCGGCTTGCTGCCTGGGAAGGAACTACCCCCATTCCGGCTATGCACACCCCTATTCCCAAAGCTAAAAGCGTTTTTTTCATCCAGCTTCCTGCTGCTTTCCAATTCTTTTTTACCATAAATACATTCTCCTCTTCTTAAATACCTGCATAACTCTGCCACATCCATAAAACACATCTCTGTAAACAGATAACTTATTTTCACTATATCATGATTTAAACAGCACTGCAAGATTTTATAATGTGTCTGTCATACAGAGCTTTTCCATAACATATCTTAAAATAAGAATAGCCATTCCGAGTGTAAAATGCATGAAAAAAAATTATATGCTGGTTTTAAGCTTCTATCTCTGTCTTATCGCATTATTGACCTTATACAAAAATTATAGTTCCACCGCTTTTTCACAAAATAAGGACAAAAAGATTATTGTAATCGACGTGGGACACGGAGGCTCCGACCCCGGAAAGGTCAGCTCAGACGGTATTAAGGAAAAGGATGTGAACCTACAGATTGCACTCTATCTTAAGGACTATCTGATTGCCCAGGATTACACCGTATATATGACAAGAGAAACAGACTGTGGATTATATGACAGCAATGTCAGGAATAAGAAAACCTCAGATTTGAACAACCGTATCCGTTTTTTCAAGGACAAAAATGCTTCCTGTGTTATCAGTATCCACCAGAACAGCTACCCCGACACCGTCCAGCACGGAGCACAGACCTTCTATTTCACCGGAAGCGCTGAGGGAAAGCTATTTGCAGAGGCTGTTCAGGCTTCCCTGTTAAAATTTGACGAAACCAACACCCGGCAGATAAAATCCTCTGACAGCTACTATCTGTTAAAGCATTCTCCGGTTCCCTCTGTAATAGTGGAATGCGGTTTTTTATCCAATCCGGAAGAAACCGCAAAGCTCACAGATACCAATTACCAGAAACAGCTTGCCTATGCCATCAGTCTTGGCGTCTGCAGCTATATAAAATGACAAACATTATCAAACGGACTGCCCGAAAGGACAGTCCTTCTCATACATAATGTACTTATTCTTTTATCTTATTCTACTAGTTTTGCTAGTACTCTAAATCTCATTTTATCTGTTGCACTCCTTATTTATCTCTACATCCCTCCTTATCTCTGATTTTCTCTGTTGTCAGACTTCCCCCACTGTGCATATGTGATGTATAACACGGAAGTCCTGTGAGTCTCCTTCTGAAAATTATTACAGCTAACAGAGCAATCCGGATTGTGCTTAAAGCGAACTCTATTAAGAAACTCTACATAAACTATACTAAACCCATTTATCAGATGCAATTAACAGCTGTCTCTTATACACATCTGACGCTGCCGACGATCTTAC
>UQXF01000066.1 GCA_900544905.1 uncultured Clostridium sp. | reverse complement strand
CGAGATGACGTCGAGTCTCGTGGGCTCGGAGATGTGTATAAGAGACAGCTCATTTTTTTCTCTTTAATTTTGGGGTACGAATTCCATCTATATGTTCGAATAAATCAGATTTGATGGTTGCTCCCATCGGGTCAAGAATGAAATCTATTCCTTCTCTGCGTGCCTGTTTTGCAGCAGGTACAAAATCACTATCACCGGATATTAGTATAATTTGATTAACTTGAGCTTTAAAAGCAAGTGAAGATATGTCAACACCAATTCTCATATCAACACCTTTTTGCTCGATGTTGAGAGAAAGATTTTGCTGTGTCAAATCTTGAATTGAAAGCTCGCCTTTTAAAAGCTTTTTAGTAGCATCTGGATTTATGTAATATGCCAGTTGAGATTCTGATAAATGTCCAAGCCGAAGTGCGAATTTCCTTCTGTGTTTTAATTCATCGAGAAAATCATTCATCCAAGAGTACTCTTCAGATTTTTTTAAATGTTCATTTTTTTGGGTCAGTGGATTATAGAGGTTCTTATCAGTAGGTGGGCAATCATAGTAGAAAATTCTGTATAGGTATCGATGTTCATATTGGTCGTGTAGATGCTTATAGCAATATTCGGTTAATTCCTCTGCACGTTCCTTGGGAGACTTGCTGCCATATAAGTACTTAGCTCTTTTTCTATAGAAACCACCATCAACTAATATAGCTGTTTTGACTTGATGTTTACCAAGTTGTTTCAATTTTCCATCCATAAGTAACCTCCATAAATAAAAGAATGCCCAGGGCATTGTCATATCCCTTATAGTGGGAAGACATAGCCAAGGGCATATTTACCTTGTGTAATCAATTACACATTAATATTATATGCATTTTGGCTTAGTGTCAATACATTTTTGTCAAAAATTTTGAGAAAAATGGCTTATATTGTTTATAATATAAGTCCAATTATATCCTGCATTGAATGTATATATTATAAATGAAAGAATAAAAAATATCAACTTGAAAGAGCAAGAGTTTATTATTTAAAGAAGAAAAAGAATTGACAGCATCAGTCTATTGTGATAGACTAAATGTGGTCTATTGAAATAGACCTGCGCAGGTAGTGAAAAGGAGTATATAAATGGAGAAAATATTTGAAAGTGAGTATCGGTTTTTATGTATCCTATGGGAGCATGAGCCAGTCAGCAGTCCGGAGCTGGTTAAGCTGTGTAACCAGGAGTTTGGATGGAAGAAATCCACCACCTATACGGTAATTAAGAAGCTGGCGGATAAGGGGATTATCCGGAATGAGAATACAATTGTGGAATCTCTTGTAAGTAAGGAAGAGGTTGACCGGCAGGCGAGTGATGAATTGCTGGAACGAACCTGTCAGGGAAATGTACCTTCTTTTCTGGCAGCTTTTCTAAAAGACCGGAAGTTATCTAAAGAAGAGGCGGAACGCATTAAGAAAATGATAGAAGATGCCAGTGAATAAAAGGATGGAAAAAGAATGATTGAAATGATATGGAGAATGGGACTACAGGCAGGAATACTGATTTTGTTGGTTCTCATAATGAGGGTATATCTGAAAAAATATGCAAAGGTTTACAGCTATTTATTGTGGCTTCTGGTGTTAGTGCGCCTGCTCTGTCCGGTTTTCATTGAAAGCAGCTGGAGCCTGCAGCCAGATTGGGCTGGCAAAATGCAGGCTGTTTCCAAACCAGTAGCTTCGGTGGAGGCTGGAGGGGAAGAGACAACAGCAAAAATTGCAGCGGATTTTGTGAAAGAAAATAAGGCGGCGGAAACACATGCACAAAAGCTGTCGGGTATTTTGCAAATCCTGACAGAAGCAGGATTCCTTAGAAGAATTATGAAATGCATATGGGGAGCAGGCGTATTGGGCGTGGGACTTTATTTTTTGTCACAGTACATAAAAATTAAAAGACAGTTGAGAACTGCCATATGGGAAAGAGGTAGACTCTGGAGATGTGACGGAATAGATTCTCCTTTTGTAATGGGAGTTATGTTTCCGAAGATTTATATGCCCTATACTGTGCAGGGAGATTCTTATCAATATATTTTACAGCATGAACAAATGCATATCAGGCATGGGGATTCGGTAATACGGTTAGCGGGAATGCTGGCAATCTGTCTGCATTGGTGGAATCCGCTGGTGTGGTATGGAATCCAGAAAATGAATCAGGATATGGAGATGTTCTGTGATGAATCGGTTCTGGCTGACTCGCCGGTAGAGGACAGGATAATCTATGCGGGTATACTGTTGGATTTTTCGTTGAAGCAGAGTGGATATCCGGCGGTCTTGTCTTTCGGAGAAAGTGATACAGAGCGGAGGGTTGTCCATATTCTTGAGAAAAAGAATAAAAAATGGATGGTATCTGTTCTGGTTTCCATAATGGTTTTTGCATTGTCCGCAGCATTTTTTACAGTGCCAAAGAAGACCATAGCGGAAAGCAGTATTCCAGAGAGAACCGCAGATAATCCGGAAATGTATAAGGTGTCCGGTATTACCCAGAGAGAGGCAGAAGCATTTATAGAAGAATTTATCAATATGGTAAAGAAAGACCAGCGGGAACAGGTTTCCGAATTGGTGGCTTATCCGAGAGTTGTGGAGGTGGACGGAGAAAAAATATATGTGGAGAATAGTACAGAATTTTTACAGTATTATGACAGAATTTTTACCGATTCTCTGAAGGAAACCTTATATCAGTGTATGGATGCAGATATTCAGTATAATGATTCGGGGATTTTTCTGGGAGATGGGGAGGTATGGATTGCGAAAAGCGGAGAAAATTTATATATTACCTCTCTTTCCAATGAGGAGGGAGTGTCTGTCCGTTTTCCGATGAGTTCAAAAACATTTTATGAGTAAGAGAGGAGATTAATTAAATGAAGAAAATTATTTTGACTATGATATTCATCTTTGTAATGGGAAGTGCCATGGGGTGTCAAAAGCAGGAGGAACAAGCCCCGCAGCCTGTCAGCGAAGAAAAAACAGTGACAACAGCAGAGGTCACAGAGGAAGAGCCTTCTACGGAAGGCACAGAGGAGTCTCAAACAGAAAATACACCTGCCATAGAGGTAGAGGGTAAAGATGAGGATTTAAATGGACAGGGTACAGCAGAAGCTGACCAGTCAGGTACAGGGAATAAGGCGGATGATGGGAAGAGTACGGATTCTGATGCAGCCCCACAGAGCTACTACGGAAAATGGAAGGTTACACAGTATTATGCTGCCTATATCACAGCTCTTTCTACGGAGGAAATGAATGCCCAGATTGGAGCGGAGTGCGAATATGGAGCAGATACATTTATCAGTGGAGGAAAAAAGCTGGATTCTCCTCAGTATAGTGAGAGTGAGGAAAAGAAAGCGGATTTTGAAGCGGATTACCAGGGTCAGCCTACATTTGAAATCATGGGGATTACAGCA
Source organism: uncultured Clostridium sp. (assembly GCA_900544905.1). Taxonomy (GTDB): domain Bacteria; phylum Bacillota; class Clostridia; order Lachnospirales; family Lachnospiraceae; genus CAG-590. The sequence goes on along the minus strand of UQXF01000066.1, from coordinate 16,613 downwards.
GATGCAGTAAAACAGATATCAATTGACAATTCCTATGATTTCGGAAGTATGTTCTATGTGAAGGATGCCAATACCATTATTATTATCTATGAAGGAGTATTTTTCGAGGCGGTAAGGGAGTAACAGCCATCCGTGGCAGGATAAAAACTTTACAATAAACAATTGATATTATAAAATGGTATAAATGAAACATAGGAGGTTACAAAATGCCACTCTTGAATTAATAATCTCTGTGCGGGGTCTGATGTCCGGGCAAAGCTTGTACAGAGATTAAAAATAGAAATTTGCCCACATTGGATTTTACGCATTTATAGGTTATAATAAATATTCTATAAGGAGATAAAATTCAATGAAAGATGGTTTTAAAAAATTTATAATATTTTGGATTGGTGGTTCTGTATCACAGTTAGGAAGTGCAATGACCAGCTTTGCACTTATCTTATGGACATATACGCAGACAAATTCTGCTATGGCAGTGTCCCTGATGTCTTTTTGCAATTATCTTCCATACATTGTGGTGAGCTTGGTTGCAGGAGGATTTATAGACCGGCATCGCAAGAAGACAATTATGCTGGTGTCAGATACGCTGGCGGCAGTCTGTTCGCTGGCAGTATGTCTGCTCTTTTGGAATGGAAGACTGGAAATATGGCATATTTATGTGGTAAATGCCGTAATCGGAATTATGAACTCTTTTCAGGGACCGGCGCAGGCTGTTGCAATCGGAATTATGGTTCCGGAGGAACGGCTGTCACAGATGAGTGGGATGTCATCCTTTGCGGCTAATCTGATTTCCGTTATATCACCGGTTTTAGCATCCGCTATTTTTGGCTTTGGCGGTCTTGGAATGGTGATTATGGTGGACTTGTTGTCCTTTGTATTTAATTTTGTGGTGCTGCTTGTATTTATTAAGATACCTGAGCAGTTGAAGGAGACTTCTGATGAAAAGAATTTTCTGTCCGGTACCATGGATGGTTTTCATTTTCTGCTACAGAATAAAGGGCTTTGGTATGTTATAGTCACAATGGCGGCAATCAATTTCTTCTCCCAGCTGACCTATGAGAATATACTTTCTCCTATGATTCTGGCAAGAAGCGGGAATGACAGTATGGTTCTTGGTGTGGTAAATATGGTGCTGGGTATCGGAGGAATTTTAGGCGGACTTGTGGTGTCTGTTAAAAAGCTGAAAATCAGCAGTGTCAAGATGATTTATTTTTCAGCCGCCCTGTCATTTTTACTGGGGGATATGATGATGGGCTTAGGACAAAATGTGCTCTGGTGGAGTGTTGCAGCAATAGCGGCTTGTTTTCCAATTCCGTTTATTATGGCTGGACAGAATGTTATTCTGTATAAAATGGTGCCACAGGAATTGCAGGGAAGCGTATTTTCTGTCCGGAATGCCATTCAGTATGCTACGATTCCAATTGGTCTGCTGTTAGGTGGTTTTCTGGCGGATTATGTGTTTGAACCGTTTATGCAGTCAGAAAGTGGACTGGCAAATGCATTGGGGCATCTTGTAGGAACTGGAAATGGAGCCGGTATGGCGGTGATGTTTTTGTGCACCGGTATCATGGGTTCAACAGTCAGTCTTTTGGCGTATCATAAAAAAGAGATACAGAAGCTTCAGGAAAGCGAAACTGTAAATTAATTAAAAGAAGAACACGATAGAAGAACAATGGACGAATCAGGCAAAAGTACCGGAGACGGTTTTTGCCTGATTTTTTCTATTTATGAAACCTCATTAAACATTGAGAGTGACAAAACAGTGTGGTATGATAATAGAAATTGAAAGATAGATTTAATAGGGAAATATGATAAAAAGGATAAGGTTTTCTTCATAGGAGTGGAATATGAAACTGAAAAACATATTAATTGTGGTTAATGACATAGAAAAGTCGAAAGCATTTTACAGGGATTTATTTGGTCTGCAGGTAGTGACGGATTTTGGGGGAAATGTAATATTAACCGAAGGATTGGTTTTGCAGGACAGAAAGATTTGGAAGAAGATTATTGGGAAAGAGGTTATAAAGGGAGGCAATGCTTCCGAGCTCTATTTTGAGGAAAATGATATGGAGGGCTTTCTGAAAAAACTGGAGCAAAGCAGCTACCCGGTTGAATATGTGAATCCGCTTATGGAGCATGACTGGGGACAACGGGTAATCCGTATTTATGACCCGGATTGGCATGTAATCGAGATTGGGGAATCCATGGAATATGTTGCACGGAGATTTTTAAAACAGGGAATGACAGTAGAACAGGTTGCGGAAAAGACACAACTGCCGCTTTCCCAAGTGGAAATGATGAGAATGTAAAGAAAAGGAACGATAAGAAATGAACCAGATTTTACTATTAGAGGATGAAGAAAATTTAAACCGGGGTATCAGCCTCAAGCTGGAAAAGGAGGGCTACCATGTGCTGTCTGCTTATGGCGTAGAACAGGGTATGGCACTTTTCAAATCCAATGCCATTGATTTGATTATCTGTGACATTACATTAGAGGACGGAAACGGACTGGATTTTTGCAGGGAAATCCGGAAAATGAGCCAAGTGCATTTTATATTTTTAACAGCCATGGACCAGGAGATGGATGTGGTAATGGGCTACGAGGCAGGGGCAGATGATTACATGGTAAAGCCCTTTAGCCTTGCAGTGCTGATTTCCAAGGTAAATGCAATCTTTAAAAGAATGTCCGGCAGGGAAGAGGAGAAAATCGTTTCCGGTGATGTGGTGTTTTTGAAAAATGAAATGAAGGTGCTGGTAAAGGGGGAGGAAACCTCTCTGACAAAGAATGAGCTGCGGCTGCTGTTCATTTTAATGGAGCATCCAAAGCAGATTCTTTCTAAAAACCAGCTTTTGGAGCAGATGTTTGATATCAATGGGGAGTTTGTGGATGAGAACACCATTGCGGTAAATATCCGCAGACTGCGGGAGAAAATAGAGGACAATCCGTCTGCACCGGTGTATATCCGGAATGTGCGGGGCATTGGATATCTTTGGGACAGGGAGTGTAACCGGTAGTATGAAGCAAAACAGATGGATATTAAAATATATGCTGGTGCTCCTCCTCATTTTAACCTGTGCATGGGGCTTTCAGATTTATAGTCTGAAGCAGGAGGAAAAGCAGAATGTAGGCATGGTCTATCAGATATTGGGGGAATGGGAAAATGGCATACCCAATGAACAGATTGCGGCAGACCTGCTGAAAGGAAATGCGAATCCCGAAGCCGTGGATGTGGGAATGAATATCTTAAAGGAATATGGTTATAATGCAGATTACGAAAGTGTCTATTCCAGGTGGACGAGGGAACGGGCAGTACAGCTGGCGTTATTTTATCTGGCATTATATGTTGTGATATGTGGAGTGCTCTGGGGTTATGGGCTGCTCTATAAAAAGAACAGAGAAAAGGAACATCATCAGCTGCAGGATATTTTGGAGCGTTTTTACAGTGGAGATTACGATTATTTGTCTGAGGCATACGGGGAAGACAGTAGTGGGAAGCTTTATAACCAGTTGGAATCTTTGGGACAGAAGCTTAAATGGAATGAAGAACGGATGCGGCAGGAAAAGGAAGACACAAAATCCCTGGTGACTGATTTATCCCATCAGTTAAAAACACCTGTGGCATCCATAAAGATGTGCTATCAGCTGTTAGAGGAGGAGACTTTGCAGCCGGAGGAACAGAAGGAATTTATGGATAGACTGGGTGAGCAGATTGCGCATTTAGATGGGCTGCTGGCAGCGCTGGTAAACATTTCCCGCATGGAAACCGGAATCATTACGATTCAGAAGGAAAATGCCAATATTTTTGAAACCGTGGTACAGGCGGTAAATCAGGTATATATGAAGGCGGAGGAAAAGGGAATTGAAATTGCGATTGACAGCCCTTCTCCGGAGATAGAGAATATCGCCCTTCCCCATGATGTAAAGTGGACAAAGGAAGCCATTGTAAATGTATTGGAAAATGCCATCAAATATAGCCCTGAGGGTTCCAGCATCCGGATTACGATGGAAAAGCAGATTCATTTTTTCAGGATTGAGATAAAAGATGAGGGAATTGGAATAAAGAAAGAAGAGGTCAACCGGATTTTCCAGAGATTTTACAGAGGAAAGACCGAGGAGGTTAAGCAGGCAGAGGGCTCCGGAGTGGGCTTGTATCTGACGCGGAAGATTTTAGAGGAGCAGGGCGGCAATATCACCGTGGTATTTCCATATGACAGGAAGAAAACAAAGGGGAGCACCTTTGCCATTATGTTAAGCCTGCAATAAATAGAAATAAAATAGTCAACGGAGGTCTGCAAAATGAACATAAAGCTTGTGGCATTGGATATGGATGGAACATTATTGGACAGTAATAAGTGTCTGCCGGCAGATTTTATGAACTGGGTACAAAATCATCCGGATATCAAAACGGTAATTGCCAGTGGACGACAGTATTATACGCTGGTGAAGGATTTTGTCCCGATTAAGGATAAACTGGTATATGTAGCGGAAAATGGTGGATTTGTGTTTGAGAAGGACAAAATCATCTACAGCAATGAAATGAGCAAGGAGGATATTTGCAAATGTCTGGAGCGGATTGAAGGCTTAGAGGGGCTGACACCGATTGTATGTGGCGCAAAATCAGCATATATGAATCATGCAGAGGAAAGTATTTTAAGGGAAGCGGAAATGTATTATACCCGTTTACAGATAGTGGAGGATTTGTATGAGGCGGCTTTGCAGGATACCATTGTCAAGATTGCGATTTTTGTGGAGAGGAAAAAGGCAGAGCCTGCCATGAAGCATTTTGCGGATATAGGGGAACCTTTGGCAGCAGTGCTGTCTGGTGACAGCTGGATTGACATTTCCAACCAGACAGTTAATAAAGGCATTGCGGTTGCCGCAATTCAGAAACGGTATGGAATCCACCGGAAAGAAGCTATGGCATTTGGCGACTATCTGAATGACGTGGGTCTGTTAAAGAGCTGTGAGGAGAGCTATTGCATGGAAAACGGACATTCGGAGTTAAAGAAACTGGCAAAGTATGTGACAGCTTCTAATGATGAAGATGGTGTGATGAAGGTGTTGCGGGAGCTGTAGTTAGAATAGAACAGATAAGAATTGTATTTTGTGGTTTTACTGGCAGCTTTGCCGGGGCTTTTCCTGAAAGTAATGTGTGGGGTGATTCCTTTCGTGCTGGCAGGCGTAACCATATTTGTATGTATTCAGAGAATAAATGAGATAAGGAGTGGCGAGAAGGAAGCCCAGGGAATGGGGGCGGATGCCATTGTAAATGTGAGATATGCAACTTCCGCTATCATGCAGGGTGCTGCAGAGGTCATGGCATATGGAACCGCAGTAAAGTTCAAATAGATTTAGGTTAAAATATTGGGAATACTGTTTTTGATTATGGCGGCAACTTCATTTTCCTTAATCAGACAATCCGTATCTACCCAATGCTTTAATATCATTGTAAATCCAGCCTGAAAAGAAATAAAGTAATACATAATTTCTTCATCATCTGTTATACCGGCTTGCTGGCAGCGTGATTTTATAATATTCCATAATGGCTCATATCCCTGTGAAAGGGGAAAGGTTTTTCTTGTCTGTAAGTTGATTTTATAAAAATATTTATGCTTTTTGATATGTTCTAAAAAGTATATAAAGGATTTTTCGGAAAAAAGGGAGTAATCCTTTTTGTCTTTGTAGCCTTCCAGTAATTCCCGGTGTAACGCTGTTTCCATTTTATTCAGCATGTCATATATATCAATAAAATGAGCATAAAAAGTGGAACGGTTTACTTCTGCCGTTTCACATATTTTTTTAACCGTTATCTTTTCAAATTCTGTATTTTTTAAAAGCTTCAGCATGGCAGCTTCCATGCGTATTTCTGTTTCGCAAAAACGCTGATTGTTCTTTGTGTTCAAAAAATCCCCTCCTCTCAATATTCCAACACATATTGGAATATTGTTGATTGATTTTAATATTATACGGAATCATAATGTAATTAGCAAGGTAAAGAAAATAGTATCTGCTTAGAGAAAGGAGTTTTATTGTTATGAAGTCAGCGATTTATTTGGGAAAGGAAAGCGTAGAAATCAGAGAAGTGCCTCTTCCGCAATTAGGCAGCCATGATGTATTGATTAAAAACATTTATTCCAGTATTTGTGGTACGGATGTTGCGGTTTACCAGCACGGAGCCGGTACAGGGCACCGTATTACAGTTGGTGAAGAATTTGGACATGAAACCGTCTCACGTATTGTTGCGGTGGGAGATAACGTTACGGAATTTTCAATCGGAGAACGGGTTTATCCATATCCCCGTTTTGCAACAGGAGATACAAAAAGGGCAGGAACCATCGGTGGATTTTCGGAGTATATCAAAATTCCTGACGCCAAAAGGAATTATTCCCTGTACGGGGTTGATGATTCTATTACAGACAAAACGGCGTGTTTGATTGAACCATTTACTGTGGGATGCCGTGCGGCACGCAGAGGACAGCCGAAAGAACATGAAAAATTTGTAGTCTTTGGCTGCGGAACAATCGGTCTGGCAAGTGCAATTGCCTTAAAATATTTTGGTGTTTCTAAGGTGATGATTTGTGACATATCAGATTTTCGCTTAAAGATTGCAGCGGATTTAGGCTTTGAGGTCTGCAATACAGCAGCTTGTGATTTTGTCAAGCAAGCTGCCGGTTATTTTGGCACAGCCCAATCCATAAATGGGACAGTTCCCGATATTGATGGCTTCCTTGATGCCAGTGGTGCAGAGGGGATTCTTGATTTATTTATGGAGCAGGGGAAAATTGAAAGCCGTTTTGTGTCTGTGGCGGTTAATAAATCTATTCGCAAGCTTGACCTGCTGCACCTCACATATTCACAAAAAAGCATTATTGGTTCCGGTGGATATATGTCGGAAGATGTGATAGATGTAATGAATATTATGAAAAGCGGGAAATGGAATATTGAGAGGATGATTACGCATGAATTTTCTTTATCGGAAATCGACAAAGCGATTCAGACAGCGGGAAACACGGATATTGCGTTAAATGTGACGATTAAGTTTTAGTAATTGTCTTACAAAACCGTAAGACTTCCCCACTCAATTTGAAAGAAAACGGAAAGATATCTCCTTTATGATAGGCACATAGATGAAACAAACATGCAAAATCAGTCAGAAAGGAAGAGAAAAAATGGAAATTATTTTAAGAACAGAAAATCTATGTAAGTTTTACGGAGAGGGAGAAAATGAAGTAAGAGCCATCGACAACACAAATATTGAGATTCAAAAAGGCGAATTTGTCGCCATTGTGGGGAAATCCGGTTCTGGAAAAAGTACCCTGCTTCATATGTTGGGAGGTCTGGATATACCAACCAGCGGAAAGGTGTTTATCGGCAATAAGGATATTTTTGAATTAAAGGAGGAGGAGCTTGCGGTATTCCGCAGAAGAAAAATCGGATTTATCTTTCAGGCATTCAATCTGGTCTCTTCTTTAAATGTATGGGAGAATATCGTATTGCCAATTGGACTGGACGGGAAAGAGGTGGATGAAGCCTTTGTAAAGGATATTCTGAATACCCTTCAGCTGGAACATAAAGTTGAGAACCTGCCAAACACATTGTCCGGCGGACAGCAGCAGAGAGTGGCAATTGCAAGGGCTATTGCATCTAAGCCGGATATTATTCTGGCAGATGAGCCAACCGGAAACCTGGACTCCAAGACCGGGGACGAGGTAATCAGTCTGCTTAAGATGTCAGCAAAGAAATACGGTCAGACTCTGGTGGTCATTACCCATGATGAAGAGATTGCACAGATGGCAGACCGGATTATTGTCATTGAAGACGGTAAGGTGGTGGCGTAAATGAAGACGACAACAAAGCTTGCAGTGGCAAATTTGAAAACCAATAAAAGCAGAACGATACTGATTTCGATTTCTATTATGCTGACCACAATGCTTCTGACAGTCATTGCCCTTTCAGGCTATGGTCTCGTAAAGGAGCAGAAGGTAAATGCAGGAAAGCGATATGGAGAACATTTTGGAGGATTTGTCAGAGTAGATAATGAGATTTATGAGAAGATGAAGATTCATGGCGAGTTTCTGGATGTGGGCAGAATGGCGAATTTTGCCAGCGTTTCCTTAGAGGATGCAGATGGCAGTCTTTCCTATATGGATGAAACGGCACAGAAGCTGGGACATGCCAGTACCAGTGAGGGTACATTTCCGGTGAAGGAGAATGAAATTGCCGGACAGAAGGGCTTCTTTGAAAGGGCAGGACTTGCAAATCCCCGGATAGGCGATAGTGTAAGCGTAACCTGCCGGATTGGGGATGGAGAGTATACAACAAAAAATTTTGTCATCAGCGGATTTCTGGCAGAGAGTGAGGCAAATGAATTAAGGAAAACATACGGCGCATATGTCTCAGAGGCTTTTTATGAGAATACAGTGCCGGAAGCAGACAGAAGCTATAGTGTGGTTTTTAAGGTAAAGGGGGAAGAGGAATTAAATGAAGACCAGATGGTGGAGAAGATAGAAAATCTGGCAGAGGAACTGGGTATTGACAAAACACAGGTAGTAATCAATACAGCGTATCTGATGTGGCTGTTAGACCCGGGGCTTGAAACCATCGGTATCTGCAGTGTGATTGCTGTTTTGGTAGTATTATTCTCTGCACTGGTTATCTATAACATTTTCTATGTGGGTATTATTCAGAAGGTACAGGAGTATGGAAAGCTTCGTGCCCTGGGAACAACAAAGAGGCAGATTAAGAGCATCCTGTTAAAGGAGGGCATGATTTTAGCAGGAATCGGTGCGGCGGCTGGTCTGCTGCTTGGAACCCTGGTCAGCAATATTTTCTTCCAGTGGCTTATAGGAGAGATGTACAAGGAGCTGTCCATGACGGATATGGAGACCGTATCGGTATTTAACCTGCCGTTAATGCTGCTGACGGCTGTCATTTCCTTTATCACGGTATATGTCTCTCTTAGAAAACCAATGTGGGTTGCAGCGGGAATTTCCCCGGTGGAGGCGATGCGTTACCAGGAGGACAGTGTAAAGGGGAAAGGAACAAGGAAAGGATATTCCGCTGTCAATGTCAGGCGGCTTACCATGTCAAATCTGGAAAGGAATAAGAAGCGTACCCTGACTACCATTTTTACCATGGGGCTTTCTTGTGTCATGTTTGTAGTCATTGCAAATGTGGCAGGTAACATGGATGCAGAGTTTGATGCCAGAAAACAGGTAGAAAAGGGAGATTTCTACATTACCCTTGACTGTGATGTAAATGATACCGCCTATCCTGAAAATAATTTAAACCATGTCCAGCAGCAGAAGCTGATGAGTGATGAATGGCTTGACCAAATCCGCAGTATAGACGGCGTTACAAAGGTAGAGACAAGAAAGGCAATAAGGGCATTGCGGGAAAATGTAAATGGAGAAGAGGATGAGCTGTATACATGGGTGCCGGCACTCTCGAAGGAGGATTACCAGAAGCTGGAGACAGAGCGTGGAACCATTGATTATGATAGTGTAAATAAGAACCAAGAGATAGTATTTGCCTCTGATTACTGGATGGATACTTATGGTTATAAGCTTGGCGACAAGGTGAAGCTTACCTTCTATGACGGAGATAGGGAAATCCCAATGACCTTTACTCTGGCAGGCTCCACAGAAGCAAACAGTATGTTTGTGCTGACCGAGGAGCAGCTGGAGGCGATGGATTTAACAGAGGATATGACAACCGGTGTATGGGTAAGCTGTGAAAAGGATAAGCTTGTCTCCGTGCAGAGTGCTTTGGAGCAGATGACGGGGGAAAGTGAATATTATGCATTAACCACCTATCAGGATACCTATAAGCTTTCCAATATGAGTATTGCCATGACGAAGGGTGCTGCTTATGCTTTGCTTGGCATTATCGGAGTCATTGGTTTTATGAATATGGCAAATACCCTGATTACCAGTATTATTACCAGAAGAAGGGAGCTTGGTATTTTACAGGCAATTGGTATGACAAAGAAGCAGTTAAACCGTATGCTGCAGATGGAAGGACTGGTATTTACGATAGGAACCCTGCTTGTATCCCTGTCCCTTGGAAATGTGCTTGGTTATCTGGCGTGGCTCAAATGCAAGGCAGGACATGTAATAGGAATTTCCACCTACAGTGTACCGGTGGCAGAATTGCTGGTAATGGCAGGTATTCTGCTTGTGCTGCAGGCAGCATTGTCCGGGTATATGAGCAGTTATCTGCAAAAAGAAGCGTTGATTGAAAGAATCCGGCATCAGGAGTAGTAGATTTTAATGAAATATTTTGTTATACTAAGAATCGTTGTTTGTGAAAAGTTACGATAGCTTATGAAACATACGAGGAAGGATAACATGAAAAGACTGGCTCCGGTTTTTGTATTATTAGCAGGCATACTTTGGGGAATGATGGGTATTTATGTAAGACGGTTAAATGCTGCCGGCTTTACGACCATTGAAATTGTGGCGGTGCGTTCTGTAGTCACCGCCCTCCTGCTGTTTCTGGTTTTGTTTTTCTACAACCGGGAAATGTTAAAAATCCGCATCAGGGATATCTGGTGTTTTATCGGAACCGGTATTTTCAGCATTGTATTTTTCAATTATTGTTATTTTAAGGCAATTACCATGACTTCCCTGTCGGTGGCGGCGGTACTTCTTTACACAGCACCGGCGATTGTTATGATTTTATCAGCAGTTTTCTTTCATGAAAAAATAACTGCGGTTAAATTGATATCGCTGGCGGCAACCTTTATCGGCTGTGTTCTGGTGACAGGTCTGGTGGGAAGCACGGAGAGCCTTAATACAGCAGGCATTTTAGTGGGACTTGGCGCAGGGCTTGGCTATGCGCTTTATTCCATTTTCAGCCGGTTTGCGCTGGAGCGGGGATACCACAGCCTGACGATTTCCTTTTATACCTTTGTATTTGCCTCCCTTGGTGCGCTGCCGCTGGCTGATGTGAGGATGATATACAGAGCCTGCGTGGATGATATCGGTATGCTTGGCTTTTATCTTGTGTTTGCACTGGTAAGTACAGTGGTTCCTTACATACTGTATACCCTTGGCCTGACAGCGTTGGAAAACAGCAAAGCCTCTATTATTGCTTCTGTGGAGCCGGTGGCTGCAACGGTTTTGGGAATCGTACTGTTTCATGAAAAAATGACAGCCAATAATATAACCGGTATTGTGCTGGTATTAGGGGCAATTGTTATATGTAATGTGGATGTTAAAGGCTGGAGACTGTTATTTGGGAAAATGCGAAGAGGGAAGGATAAATATGAAGCTTAAAAATAAGAACTTAAAAAAGGATATTTTTGTCTGTCTGTGTCTGGTGATTACATTTTTTGCATTGCTGTGGGTTATGGTTCCGGAGGGCACCGTATATGGCTCTAATACAGACTGGATGAGCCAGCATGTGAGCCTTGCGGAAACCCTTCGGGATGAAATCCTGAGACAGAAAACCATTCTTCCCGATTTTTTGTGGATTGGCGGAGGAAATAATGCCTATAATTTTTCCTATTATGGATATCTGAGACCGGATGTCCTGATTGGATGCCTGATGCCGTCTGTTCCTATGGAAAAGGTTATAATCGCAACCATGATTGGCAGCTTTTTAATAACGGTATTGCTATGCTATTACTGGCTTAGAAAATGTATGTTGAGTCCGGGACCCGCATTTCTTGGCAGTTTTTTCTGTATGTCCGCTGACTGTTTTTTTCATTTTCACAGGCAGATAATGTTCATCAATTATATGCCGTTTTTGTTTCTGACGCTGATTCTGACAGAGAGAACCCTGAGAACCCGGCATATCACTCTGTATTGTCTGCTTTTGGCGGGAATCTGTTTCCAGAGCTATTATTATTCCATCTGCTGTTTTATTGTAATTGCAATCTATTGGTGGCAGAACACAAAAAAATGGAAGGACTGGCTGCTGCTGGTTAAAATTATGGCGCTGTCTGTAGGACTTTCCCTGGTGCTGTTATGGCCAACGTTTCTGGCATTGCTGGAGAACAGACGTGCATCGGGAAAAACCAGTCTGCTGTCCTTAATCCTGCCGAAGCTTCAGCTGAAGGGACTGTTGTACAGTCCATATGGAATCGGGTTTTCCATGATTATTCTCTATCTGCTGCTGCTGGGATTATTTCATAAAAGATATCGTATGGGAAGTATTGGGTATTTGTGCCTGTTCTGTTTTCCGGTCATCCCTTATCTGCTAAACGGAACCCTGTATACGAGAGCAAAGATTCTGATGCCGTTTCTGCCGCTGATATTACTGCATTGTATGCGGATTTTAAGAGAGGTGTGGAATGGGGAGCTGAAGCCCTCCAGCCGTTTGGCATCGGCGATACTTATCATTGTAATCACGGGTGTGGGAATGCTTCATGTCAGCAATGGGGAAATACCGTCTGCGTCCGTACTGGTTCTGGCAGATACCGCTTTCATTCTGGTTTTCTCATGGATATGGAAAAAGAAGAATAAAGCAGTTGTATATATATTATTGCTGGTTGTCCCTATAGCAGGAACGATTTTTCTGTCAAAGGAAGAGGACTTTGTGCCGGAGACAAGTGGAGAGGAGATTTTCACAAAACAGGAGTTAGAGGATGTGATAACAGATGAGTGGGCTCGTACGGATTATCTGACGAATCCGTTAATGAATGCTAACAAGCTTCATTTTGCCAATCAAAAAACCACAGGCATGTATTCCTCTGTGACAAATAAGCGGTATGCGGCATTTTATTATGATATTTTGAAGACTCCAATCCGGATTAATAACCGTGTGGCATTGCTGCCGGAAATAAATCCTTTTTTGCAGTATACCATGGGCGTCAAATATGTGGTGACAGATATGGATAAGATGCCGGGGGGATATCGAAGCGTGTATGAGAAGGGGAATTATGCCATTGCAAAAAACGAAAATGTTCTGCCCCTTGCCTATCTGAATAATCATGTTATTTCCAGAGAAAGCTTTGAGACTCTCACGTTTCCTTATTCCCTTGAGGCGCTGACACGCTATACGGTTGTGGAGGATGACGCACTGGAAGGGTACTTTGGAGAGCAGGCAGAAGTTTTATCCATTTCGGATGAGCTTGCCATACTGTCAGGCTCAAAAATGAGGCAGATGGATTTTGAATTTCAGGTGGCGAGGGTTTCTTCCGGTTTATCCTGGGAAAAGAAGGGGAACGGCATAGAGGTTAAGGCAAAAAAGAACAGTGAATGTACGCTTCGGTTAAAGAATAAATTGAAGGGGAAGGTAGGTATTCTAAGCTTTGACGTTGTGAACGGAACCAAATGGCCTGTAGAAATTACGATAAATGGGATGCGTAATAAGCTATCCGGCAAAGGGGCTCCATATCCCAATAAGAACAGACGTTTTACTTTTTATCTGAATGAAAGGATGGCAAACTCAGTAAAGATTCATTGCAGTAAGGGAAAATTCCAGATACGGAATCTGACTTATCATGTTTTAACAAAATACAGCTTTAATAAGGATAGTGTGAAAACAGTGGATTTTCTAAAGGTAAAGGGTGCGGAGGTTTTACATTGCCGGACGGATGAAGAAAAGCAAAGCTTTTTTGTTACCTCCATCCCCTATCAGGATGGCTTAGAGCTCTATGTAGATGGCAAAAAGGCCGATATCCAGCTGGTGAATACGGCCTTTGCCGGAGCTTTGTTAGAGCCGGGCAGGCATGATGTGAGACTATTGTTCACACCGCCGGGAAAACGTCTGGGGCTTTTTGGCACTGTGGCGGCATGTATCCTGCTCCTGCTCAATGAATTGTCAGTTAAAATAAATCTGCGCAATCGGATTCGTAGAACCGATTTTATAGCTGGTGATTGATTTGTTTGTTGTAAGGTAGAGGTAATCACCAATGTATATACCTCTTACACCGTTGGTTTCATATCCGGAATCGTCATTGATTGGATATCTGGCAGTTTCCACAAAGCCCTTTTCCTTATCGTAGGTGTAGGTGACATAGTAGTAGCAGAGCTGGTATTTGGTTTCTCCCCAGTAAAGAAAACCAAAAATATTTTTTACAGGGTCTATCATGATTGCTTTGTGGTTGTAAAGGGCTTCACTGGAATAAGAGTCCTTGATAACATATTTATCCTGTTCGGTGACATCGGCAGGATTGCTGATATCAAACATGGAAAGCTTGATTCCCTTAGATTCCAGGGTGTCCGGGTCAATCTCTTCCCCGATTCCTAAAAGCAGCGTGTCGTCATAAAAATGCAGATAATTGGAAAAGCCGGGTATCTTCAAGGCACCAAGAATCTTTGGGTTGGCAGGGTCGGACAAATCTACGGAAAACAGTGGGTCTGTATTCTCAAAGGTGACAAAATATCCGGTGTTCCCCATAAAGCGGGCGGAATAAATCTGCTCTCCCGGAGCCAGTCCGGTCAGCTTTCCGGTCAGCTCCATATTTTTATCCAGTATATAAAGTGCGTTGACATCCTCATTTACGGTGTTCGTGCTTCCGTTGACAGCGGTATCCTCTAATGTGAAGGTACGCAGAAGAGAGATATTGTTGGCAGGAATGGTAGCCACAATCCGCAGATATCCGTCATATTCGCTCAGGGCAAAGGAGTCGTAGAGATATCCCGCCACAACGGCGCTTCTGCCGACTGTCAGCTTGCCCTTTTCATATCCCACCTTCATGATTTCCGTTTTGGTTATATCCGCATAAACGGAGGCATAGAAATAGATAGAGGAATCGCTGACGTAGGTTTCCCCGCCGTTTACCGGAATTGCCTTGCTGTCGGAAAAGTCTGCCGGACTGCTTAAATCCAGGCTGGTTACCACATAGGTGGACTGCATAATCACGTCTGTCGGGTAATAAATATTATCACAGGCAATGGTTTCACCGTTAATACATGGAATATAGCGGGAATATTTTTTTCTGTCATCCAGTGAGGTGCCGGTAAAGTTGCTTATGGTATACAGATAGCCGTCGCTTATCCGGGAGCTTCCATACCAGCCTGACTGGGACAGCGTCTTTATTTTCTTTGGATTTTCTTTATCCTTTATATCATAGAGGACAATATGTGTCGTGCTTTCATAGGCATCATTTTCCTTGTTGTAGGCTTCACTCTGGTACATCAAAACTAACTGGTTCTGATACAGATAAAATTCCTGAAAGATAACATTGGTATCCGAATCCTTCAAAGACAAGGCTTCATTTAAATCAATGGTGGAGACTGTCTTCAGGCTGCCCTTGTCTGTCTCCGTGATGGTCAGGCGGCTGTGATAGTCATAGGTGTCATCATAGCTCTGGCTGACACGGTAAATGTAAGTGCCGTCGGTTTTGATAATATCCCCTTCATCCACTTCCTTTTCCTGGGTGTTGGTGGTAGAATAATTGCCGCTGTCTGCCGACTGCTTTGTGGCATCAGAGGAGCGCAGGGAATTGGTGGAGGCGCTGTCTTCGACGGAGGCTTCTGCGGTGGCTTCATTTGCAGCTTCCGTTGCTCCGTCAAACAAAGTTCCGGTGTCTGTTTCAACCGTGGAAATGCTGTCGTAATAGGCATCATAGGCATTTTTTAATGTGTCATAATAATCGTCATAGCTGTCAGGAGTAGAAAGGTTTGTCTGGTAGGCAAGGTCCTCGCTGAAGTCTTCGGCAGCCTCCTCCTGAGATGCCGTTGCTTCCGTACTGCCGGATGCGTTTTTTGGTGTAGTATCCGCTGTATTTCCGGTGTCCGATAACAGGCTGGAAATGCTTAAGGCTCCAGCGAGAAAAAGAACAACGCAGGCAGCGGCAGTATAGCGCCGGATGTTACGTCTGCGTCTGCCGGTATCGCCGGAGGCAGGGGTGTCTGTGGTGCTGTTATTATTTATATGGTCATCCAGCATTTTTTTCATGGAATCAGGAGAAATGCTGTCTGGAATTGGTAAATCTTTTGTCTGGTTTTCAATGGTGTGAATGAAATCCTGTTCGTTCATGTGAACTCCTCCTTTAAATATTGTGACATCTTTGTAAAGGCCCGGCTTTTGGCAGAGCGGATGGTTCCCTCCCGGCTGTTTAGAAGCTTTGCGGTTTCCCGGCTGTTGTAGCCGGCGAATACCATAAGGGAAATAACGTTTTTTTCTGTTTCGTTTAAGGCATCAAATGCCGCTCTTAAATCAAGCTGCTCTGCATATGGATGGTCTTCCTTTGCAAGTGGATGTATTTCAGAATCCTCTTTTATATGCTCGCGGTTTGAAATATAAACAGCTATCTGGCGTTTGCATTTCACAGACAGAATCTGAAAAATCCATGCCTTGAATTTTTCCGGCTTTTTTAAGTTTCTCATGCCGGTAAAGGCATCTAATACGGTTTCGCTGATGACATCCTCAGCATCCTGCTGGTTGCCAAGCATGTAGTAAGCAAAACGGTACATATCCTTGTAATACAGTTCGTACAGCTTGCAAAAGGAGGCAGTGTCTCCGTTTCGGGCAAGCAGCACATGCGCTTTTATCTCTTCCTGGTTCAAATCCCTTCACCCCTGCTTTCTAAATATTTTGTTTTAGTAGTGTCACAAATGCTGTAAAGTGTTGCATGAATTTTAAAAAGATATAACAGAAATTAAAAAGATGTACTTTTCATAGAATTTAATCTGTCTCTTATACACATCTGACGCTG
>UQXF01000065.1 GCA_900544905.1 uncultured Clostridium sp. | reverse complement strand
AGACAGGTACAATAAACAGATGTAATTTAAGCGGAGGTGTCTCATTTTGAGCAGAAGGCAAAATTATTCCAACGAATTTAAAATAAATATTGGAACAATTATTTTTATTATAATCTTTATATACGTTTTTATCCGGATTATTATGTCACTGCAGAAGGAATCCCTTTCCATATATGAAGTGCAGAATAGTTACATAGATACCAATATCAGTACAACCGCATTGATTGTGAGAGAGGAAAAACTGATAAACGCAGACAGCTCCGGCTATGTCAGTTATTATGTCCGGGATGGCGAAAAAATCGGCAAAAACAAGACAATCTATACAATTGATGAGACCGGAAGTGTTTACGAGAAATTGAAGGACGCAGATACAGATGCCTTATCCATGTCAGAGGATGCGCTTACAGAGGTCCGTACCCGCATTTCTACCTTTGAAAATTATTTTGATTACGCAAATTATTCGGATTTATATAATTTCCGGTATGATATTGAAAATGCAGTATTGGAGCTTACGAATGAGGCATTAATTGAACAGCTTACCTCACTGGATGATGATGCGACCAATATATCTACATATAAGAAGGTTACCACCACGGAGGCGGGAATTGTCACTTATTATGAGGATGGCTATGAGGATTTTAACATCAATAAGTTTAAAGCTTCTGACATAGATAAAAGCACTTATAAAAAGACCACCTTAAAAACGGGGGAGATTATTAATGCCGGCGAGCCTGTGTACAAGCTGGTCACCTCGGAAAACTGGTATCTTGTTGCACCGGTTTCTGAGAAAGAGGCAAAAGCGTTAAAGGATAAGGAAACGGTTCAGATTAATATTCATAACAGCTCTAAAAATATTTCCTGCAGTTTCCGTCTGACCACAGAAGATGACCAGAATTTTATTATTCTGGCTTTGAACCAGCAGATGGTGAATTATATAAATGAGAGATATATTGATATCGTAATTTTAATGGACCAGAATAACGGACTAAAGATACCCAATACCTCTATTACGGAAAAAACGGTTTATAAAATTCCGGTCAGTTATCTTGCAAAGGGCTCAGATTCTGCAGAGACACAATTTCTGAATGTCAAGAAGTTAGACGACAAAGGTGAGGTTACAATAAAACAGGTACAGGCAGCCATTTATAAGTCAGATGATAAATTCTGCTATGTTGACCCCAATGACTTTTCATCGGAGGATGTTCTGGTTAATACAGACAGTGAGGAAACGCTTTCGCTGTCACAGGCGGATACCTCTAAGCTGCAGGGTGTTTTCTGCGTCAACCAGGGTGTGGCAGACTTCAGGTATATAGATATCTTATATCAGGATGATGAATATACAATTGTCAAAACAGATGTGGATTACAGCATTGCCTGGTATGACCGAATTGTTTTGAACCAGTCCATGGTGGAAGAGAATCAAATTATTAAATAAAAGAGGTGTTGTAAAATTGGTAACGGAGAATTACAAATATATTAAAAAGCAGGTGGAAGATACTGCAATCCGGTGCGGGCGTAATCCGGAGGACATTACATTGATTGCTGTCAGCAAGACAAAGCCTTTATCGGATATAGAAGAACTGATTCAAATCGGCGTTGAGGATTTTGGAGAAAACAAGGTACAGGAACTCTGTGACAAGTATGAAAACGTGTCAAAGCCTGTACGCTTTCACCAGATTGGGCATTTACAGACAAACAAGGTCAAATATATAGTGGATAAGGCGTACCTGATTCATTCTGTGGATTCCCTTAAGCTGGCAAAGGAGCTTCAGAAAATGGCGGCTAAAAAACAGGTAACCGTCCAGATTTTGATAGAGGTAAATGTTGCAAGGGAAGACAGCAAATATGGCCTGTATACGGAAGAGGTCATTCCTTTTCTTGAAGAAATATCGGCTTATCCGAATATTCATGTCAACGGATTAATGACGATTGCACCATTTGTCGAAAATCCGGAAGAAAACAGGAAGTATTTCCGTACTTTAAAGCAATTATCACTTGACATAATATCGAAAAACATTGATAATATTGATATGAATGTCTTGTCCATGGGCATGACAAATGACTATAAAGTTGCTATCGAAGAAGGAGCAACCATGGTGCGGGTGGGAACTGCAATTTTTGGTGCCCGTAACTATACTATATAAAGGAGATTAATCATGGCAAAAAGCGGAATGAGTAAATTTATGGATTTTCTAAAGCTTTCAGACCCGGAAGAGGATTTTGATGACGATTTATTTGATGATGACGATGATGATGAATATTATGAGCCTCCCAAAAAGAAGGTAAAGGAAAAGCCGCAAAAATCCTATTACGAAGAAGAGGATTTCGACGACTATGCACCAAAGAAAACAAAGACTAAGCCTGCAAAGGCATCTAATCCAAGCAAATTAGTATCTATCAACAGCCGTAATAACAATAGGAGTAGTAATCAAGTGTATGTAATTAAACCACAGGAATTTAATGAAGCGCAGAGAGTAACCGATTATTTAAAAGAGGGCAGAACCATTGTGATTAATATGGAGGGAATTGAGGTGCATGCCGCTCAGAGAATCATTGATTTTATTGGAGGTGCATGCTATGCCTTAGATGGCTCTCTTCAGGCAATATCAGCAAATATTTTTATTGCTGCTCCTCGTAATATTGATGTGACAGGAGATTTACGGGATGAGATTTTAAACGATTCTACACTGTCTCCGGAGCTGACAGCCTTCTAGCAGCTTCAAAGAGCTTTACTTAACAAATCAGAATAATGTATTGGGTAGGAGGAGAACGGGATGTTAACACCAGTAGATGTACAAAACAAGGTATTTAAAGGCGGAATCGGTTTCGATAAAAAAGATGTGGAAGCCTTTATGAGTGAATTAGCTTCCGATTATGGAATGCTCTACCGTTCCAATGTAGAATTAAAGGACAAGGTTGCAACATTGGATGAAAGTCTTCAGCACTATCGTTCTATTGAGGAATCTATGCAGAAAGCATTGACACTCTCTGAAAAGACAGCGGAAGAAACAATAAATGCTGCAAATGACAAGGCTCGCCAGATTAACACGGAAGCGGAAAAAAAGGCAGAGGCACTTCTGGCAGATGCGAAGGCAGAATTGCAAGAGACAAAAGATGAGATTTACCGGCTTCAGAAACAGCATGCAACATTTAAAGAACAATTTACCAAAATACTGGAAGCACAGCGGAAAATCATGGATGGTGAAATGATTGACATTGATTTGGGTGCGGATTTTGAACCAAGCTATTCGGATAGCGGCTTCGGTAATTTTTCCGGCGGAGGCTTAGGCAGCGAAGGCGGTCTGGGTGGTCTTGGCAGTGGCGGTGGATATGTGGGTTCCAATTCCTTTGACGAGGGAATGGAACGCACCAATCAGGACCCGGCTATTAACCGTGGCACCCTTAATATGGACCCGTTTGCAGATGCCATGAACGGAGGCGGACGTTTCAGCCGTCAAACCGGAGGCTCTTTCAATGGCAATTCCAAGAAGAAAAGCACTTCTGGTACTGGAAATACAGCTTCCAAGCCAACCCTGAATGTTAAGAATGCCAAACCAGGAGCAGCTAAAGTGCGGAAGAACTTTACAGCCACAGCTTCTGATTCTGATACCACCGTACAGACTGCCCAGCCGGCTTCAGAAAAAGTACAGCGGACAGTGCAGCCGGACACACAACCTGTAAAACCGGCACCGGTTGAACCAAAACCGGCTCAGATGGGTGGCAATACAGCAGCTCCAGTTCATAATAAGCCTGTTCCTGACACCGAACCGGTACAGGTTGCAGGAGAAGTGGAAGATAAGATTAACGAATCTACCATGCTGGATTCAGAGGATAACTACAGCACTGGCTTTGACTTTGTCAGTGAAGATGATGTGGCGGCTGCCGCCGAATCACAGCCGGCTGCTGCAGCTGACTTTTTTGATGATTTTGATGACAGTACAGTTACCGGTGAAGTCGAGGATAAGATAAACGAGGCAACGATGCTGGATTCAGAGGATAACTATGATGACGGCTTCAATTTTGTAAGTGAGGACGATTTACATACAGATGAGGATGCTTATTCCGGTGAAGTGGAGGATAAAATAAATGAATCCAATATGCTGGATTCAGAGGATAATTACACCGATGGTTTTGATTTTATTGTCGGTGAGGATTCCGAAAGTGAGGAAATCCCAACTATTTTACCAAATTTTGCCGGGAATAATTCCAATTCTGCATCTCTTAATATTAATCCATTCCAGGATAGTTCAGACGAGGATGTATTAACAGGGGATGTGGAGGATAATCCAAAACAGTCTAATTTAATTGGTAATGAGGATGATGACGAGGAAGGCTTTAACTTCTTATAGGAGAACTACTATGACTGAAATGACCGTACACAAGGATGGTAAGCCAATTTATGATATTATTTTCCGGCAGGATTTTAATGACCTGGTTTCCTGCTTAGAACAATTGAATATCCAAAATAGAAGGATTTGCATTGTAACAGAAACCAATGTGGCGTCCTATTATCTGGATACAGTCCAGAATCTGATTGCACCCCATTGTATGAACTGCATTTCCTTTGTGTTTCCGGAGGGCGAGGCAAGCAAGAATCTGGACACGGTGCGGGCGTTGTATGAACACCTGATTCTGGCTCAGTTTGACCGCAATGACCTTTTAGTTGCATTGGGTGGCGGGGTGGTTGGTGATTTAACAGGTTACACCGCAGCAACCTATTTAAGGGGCATTGATTTTGTCCAGATACCTACCAGCCTTTTAGCCCAGGTTGACAGCAGCATAGGCGGTAAAACCGGTGTTGATTTTGATGCATATAAGAATATGGTGGGGGCATTCCATCAGCCACGTCTTGTTTATATGAATCTGTCCACTCTGCGTACCTTGACAGAGCGTCAGTTTCATTCCGGACTTGGTGAAATCATAAAACATGGATTAATCAAGGATGCGGAATATTATCATTGGATTCATAAGCATTTTAATGAAATTAATAACCGGGACATGGATGTCATTCTGGAAATGGTGGTGCGAAGCTGTAATATTAAACGCTTGGTGGTAGAAAATGACCCAACGGAAAAGGGTGACCGTGCACTGTTAAATTACGGACATACCTTAGGGCATGCCATTGAGAAAATTATGGATTTCCGGCTGCTGCACGGTGAATGTGTTGCCATTGGCTGTATTCTTGCCTCTATTATTTCAAAAAATAAGGGACTCTTAACGGCGGAAGAGGTAACCGATATCACAAAAAGCTTTCAGGCATTTGGTTTTCAGCCTTTGCCAAAGGAGATTGCGATTCCTGAGATAATTAAGGCTACAAAAAATGATAAAAAAATGAAAGCGGGAAAGATTAAGTTTATTTTATTAAATAGGATAGGAGAGGCTTATATTGATTCTGACGTATCCGACCAGGATATGGAAAATGCTATTCAGGAGCTGTTAGCAGATTAATACCGGATTAATATATGTACAATGAAATGGAAGAACTTGCGAATAGAGCTTCAAGTTATAATAAGAATAAAAAGATTGCAGGAAGTATTATACCTGCAATCATTTGTTTTGTAATACTGGTAATAATAGACCAGGCAACAAAATACTGGATTGACCATAATATGGATTTATATGAATCCATACCTGTTATTAAAAATGTATTTGAAATATACTATATCCATAATCCGGGAGCTGCATGGGGGATTTTTGCGGATAAACAGATTTTATTTTATATCTGCACCATTGCTGTTCTGATTTTCGGCAGCTGGTTTTATGTCCGCTGTGCCAAATCCGGAGCATTTCATGATATCCGGATTTTAATTGTGTTGATTTTATCCGGAGCTGTTGGCAATTTTATTGACCGTCTGCGTTTTCAATATGTAATTGATTTTTTCTATTTTAAACTCATAGACTTTCCGGTTTTCAATGTGGCAGACTGTTATGTCACAGTTGGTTTTCTTTTAATGGTAATTCTGATTTTCTTTAAATATAAGGAAGAAGATTTGGAATGTATATTCCATGGAGGTAAACATGCACTATGAATTAGAATATCCGAATATTTCTCCGGAACGTATCGACAAATACATCAATGAACAGCTTCCGGATTTATCAAGGTCGTATATTCAGCAGCTGATTAAACAGGGGAATGTACAAATCAATGAAAAAGCCTGTAAACAAAATTACAAATGTAAGCCGAATGATAAAATTGTAATTTCCTATGAAGAGGCAAAGGAATTAGAGGTTGTGGCAGAAGATATTCCTTTGGATATCGTATATGAAGACGCATCCATTGTAATTGTAAATAAACCCAAAAATATGGTGGTTCATCCTGCCGCAGGTCATGAAAGCGGAACACTGGTAAATGCCCTTGTATATCATTGTAAAGATTCTTTGTCATCAATTAACGGGGTAATCCGTCCCGGAATTGTACACCGCATTGACCGGAATACCACAGGTCTTCTTGTGATTTGCAAAAATGACATGGCGCACAAAAGCCTGGCTGAACAGTTAAAGGAGCATTCTATAACCAGGAAATATCATGCCATCTGCCATGGCTCCTTTAAGGAGATGAGCGGAACCGTAAATGCCCCCATCGGCAGACATCCCGTGGAGCGCAAAAAGATGGCAATTAATTATAAAAATGGGAGAGCAGCAGTTACCCATTACAAGGTTCTTAAAAAGCTGAAAAATGATTATTCTTATATAGAATGTACGTTAGAAACCGGAAGAACGCATCAGATTCGTGTCCATATGGCATCCATTGGCCATCCCCTGCTGGGAGATGATGTATACGGACCTAAAAATCCTAAAATAAAAGGTTTAGAGGGGCAAACCCTTCACGCTAAGACATTGGGATTTATTCATCCGGATACAAAGGAATATGTGGAATTTGATTCGGAATTGCCGGAATATTTTAAAGAGCTGTTAAAAAAGCTCCAATAAAAAAATCTCTATTTTGTGACAATAGAGATTTTTTTATTCGGCTTATTTTTTGTCAGGTTTTTCCCGCAGGGTTACGGCATCCTTAGCCTTCATGCGCTGCCATTCATCTACATCTGCATAATGTTTTTTTGTTGTATTTACATCTTTATGACCTAAAACATCTGCAACTAAATAGATATCGGAAGTCTGCTGATACAGGGATGTACCATATGTACTCCGTAGCTTGTGAGGTGTAATCTTTTTAAGAGGTGTTGTAATACTGGCATATTTTTTGACCATATTTTCCACACTGCGTACAGAGATTCGTTTTCTCTGGGAGCTTAAAAATAAAGCATCTTCGTGACCTTCTATGGTAACAATTTTCTTGCGTTCCTCTAGGTATTCCAAAAGCGCCTCCCTGGCTTCCTGGCCAAAATAAACATAGGCCTCATAACCGCCTTTTCGTACAATTTTAATGCGGTCATAGTCAAAATCCACATCCTTGATATCCAGTCCGACACATTCCGATACCCGGATGCCTGTTCCAAGCATTAATGTGAGTAAAGCCAAATCCCGTATTTTTGTTTTCTCGTGATATGCCTGCTGGTGATTACTCAGCTTAGTGCCATATTCCACGTTATCCAGAAACTGGGCAGTTTCATTTGCATCCATGCGGACAATGGCTTTATCGTGAATTTTGGGCATATCAACAATCAAAGTAGGATTTGAGTGTATTTTCTTATTCTTGTATAAATAGCTGAAGAAAACCCTTAAAGAGGCTAATTTGCGCTTTAAGGCACGTTCACCATTGGTAAACTGCCTGCCGTTTTTTTCGTATACCTTTAAATAGTCCATATATTCTTCAATATCTTCAGATTCCAGCTGGTCAATAAAATCCAGTGGAACATCAGCCGGTGATTTGTTTTTCAGGGCAGGATTGGAATCGCATAGAAATTCAAAAAAGGTTTTTAAATCCCTGGCATAGCCTAAACGGGTTCTGGGCGCCTTTGTATATTCAATGGAGCGGAAAAATGCAGAGACATATTTCGGCAGCTCCTGTAAAATATCACGCATCAGGAGTACGTTATGGATTTCTTCTTCCTGATGATAAGTCTTATTTGCCATATTAAAATTCCTTTCATTTAGAATAAGGATTATATCATAAGATATGATTCCCTAAAATTACCTTTGGTTCATTCAGTATTCATATTATACCTTATAAGGTAAAAAAACGCAATATTTTTTCGTTAAACTATGGTTTTGCGAATAGTTGGATAAATAAGAATTACTGCTTTTCTTTTCAAAACCAGGAACAAAACCGATATCATTTCCTGTAAAGCCAGAAGAAAAAGCCCTAATAATAGCTTTGGTTTCTTCCGGCTTACAGCTTTTACTTTAATTCGGCTTGTATTACAATATAACTGTCCTTTGATATATATTTGGCACAGGAAAGAATGGTTATAGTTTTGTGGCTGGTCTGGTTACAATATTTACTGGTTTGGTTCATATCCGCAAAAAATACTTTTTTAACGATATATTCGTCTAACCGGCTTTTTGTCTGGATATAAAGCAGATTACCCTCTTTAACCTCCTTTATCCGGTTTAATGAGTGTCCGTATAACCTGGATGCATGTCCGCATATAATATAATTGCCTCCGTTTTTATATTGCATATTATCTGCCGCAGTTGTTAATTCATACTGATTCAGATGTTCCATTCTATTTGAACCGGTATATACAATCTTTTCAAGATTAATCGTCGGAATAAATAAAATACAGTCTCCTTTCCATACCTCTTTTTTATCGTCTGGGTCATGATTAGCGGACTCCTGGATGTTCTGCGTATTTTTGATACCGGCTTCTTTCGATGGAACGGATTGCAGCTTTTCATTTAAATTTGGCAGGTCTTCTTGATACAGCTTAGTTTCTATTAAATGTATCTGATTTTTTTCCAGCTGTTCATTTTGATAAACCATATTATAGCGATACAAATAATATGATATTAAAATTGTAAAAGATACAATCATCAGGTATTGTATTTGAAACACAGGCTTCCGGCTTGCAGCCTTATTTTTTCTTTTATGAAACATCATCATTGGAATCCTTTTTTCCGGGAAGAAATATCCTTTTATGATACCCATATACCAAAAATCCAATAAAGCAGATTATTAGAACCAGACAGCTTATCAGTCCAAGCTTAAAATGCTCCTGAAAGCCAAGCTTTAAAATTGGTGCATTGGTAATATTCAAGGTTATCCGTTCCGGTGTCTCCAGCACAAAATGATATTTGTTATTGCTGGAGTAATATCCGTTTTTACATTTTGTTTCAATAAAATAATATTTACCATAAGGCAATTGTTCTACTACTATTTTTCCGTG
Organism: uncultured Clostridium sp.; assembly: GCA_900544905.1. Lineage (GTDB taxonomy): Bacteria > Bacillota > Clostridia > Lachnospirales > Lachnospiraceae > CAG-590. The sequence continues at coordinate 10,792 of UQXF01000065.1, read as the reverse complement.
CTTATCCGTCTTGTACACACCGATTTTTTCGCCTTTACTGCTGTACAGGGTAAATTCAACATTTTTTAAGGATTTGTTAGTATCTGCATCTGTTTTAATAATCTGAACCGATGCCCTGGATAATTTGTTTACAAACTCGTTATTCGTGAATTGTATCTCAACATTCCTGTTACCGGACGGTGTTACTTCAAAATCATAGGTACTGGTATCCAGGTCGTACTGTGGGTTGGTTTGTAATTCCTTGAGATAGTATGTCCCTTTGGGAAGTTTGGCTGAAAATTTGCCCTCTCCATTCTTATCAGTAGTTATATATCCCACACAGGTGTCTTTGGGAAGCGTCTGACCTTGGGAAAAGGTGTAATCAAATTTCTGATAGATGCCAAATACAACATTTTCAAGAGGAACCATATCATAAGTAATACCATCCTCTCCTATCTTCATGGCTTCACCTGATTTGTGCAGTGTGATGGAGCAATTGTACAATTGGTTATGTACTGTGGCTTCCCATACCGGTTGCTTTAGGAGATTATAGCTCTTGGCATCCGATTCACATACAAAGAAAAGCGGCTGGCTGTTTATTAAATATTCTTCCGAACAGGCTGTTTCTTTTACATAGTATTTTCCCGGTTCCAGATTGGAAAACTCTGCAATCCCCTCTTTGTCGGTTGCCGCTGTACCTATTAATGCATCCTTTTCTGTGTATAGGGAAAAGGTAACATTCTCTAAGGGCTTTTCGCTGGTCTGGTAGGTCATATATTCACCGTTACTGCAGGTTTCTTTTTTGTAACCGGATAACGATTCCCCTTGTTTTAAAATGCGGATGCGAAATAATTTCTTTTGGTTTTGTACTTCCCTTTCACATAAATAACAGCTTACAGCAGCATCATATTTAAAATCATCCTTTGATATGGTAATGGTTTCATCCTTTAAGACAAAATCCTTTGGTGTATCAAGCTCCTTCACATAATAATTACCATATGGCAGCTTCTCAAATTCTACATACCCCTGCTTATCCGAAACAGCCTCCCGGATTAAGGTGTCTTTTTTCACAAGACAGTCTCCGTCAGGATTGAGGATATCCTCCTTTGCATACAGACCAAACCGTACACCCGGAAGGGCAATCTTGTGCTTTTGTTCCGTGTCCTCTTTCTCATAATAATATTTAAAAAGGCGTATTTTGCATTTTTTAAGAGAATTGTCAATGTGGTAAGTTACTTCATTATACTTGCGGTTTTTATCCCGGGTAATGGTAAAGGCATATATTTGTGGGTTGAGCTGGTATAATTCAGATGCTTCTTCTTCCTTAAAGTAATATTTGCCGGAAACCAGATTATCCACATAAGCTTCTCCCTTTTCATCGGTTATCAAATTGGCAATTTTCTTATCTTTTGGATAAAAGACCTTTCCCTTTACAAGAATGTCCTCCTTTGCGTATAATCCGAATCGGACGCCTGCCAGGGGAATATTCGTATCCTCTGTAAAATCATTTTCAGAAAAGATAATATTTTTCCCGGATTTTTGTATTTTTAATTTTCCCAGAACAGGTTTGTTTTCAATATTGAATACAAAAGAATATTGTTTATCTGTAATTTGAAACTCTGTTCCTTCCCAGTCGTTTATATAATTATTTCCAGGCTTAGCTTCTATCAGCTTAAATCTTCCATTTGTATTGCTTGCCCAAAGATAAATATTCCCACTCTCGTATTGCTGTTTGGAGGTATTATATGTTAAATCCTTATAATATACATACTCTCCTATTCTATCATCATATTGTTGAAGCTGGAAAACAGCATCTGAAACAATATCCCCGGTAATACTGTCCTTCTTGTGAAGAACCACTTCACCAATCAGCAGTGAAATTCCAAGACTATCCTGTGCATCTTTGTCTTCCGTCAGCAGTCCCCCTGTTTCCTGGTATAAATGTCCGGAATCGGAGCTCCACCAAAAGCCTGCCAGATACCGGTTAAACAGTACCTGTTCTGATACCTTAACCGTATGAAGCCCGGGAAGCAGCTTATCCGCCACAGTACCGGGAATTTTTACCCGGAAGCTGGAATTATACGTTGCGGCATCCTCCAGTATAAGAAGCTCATTGGATTGTATCCCCTCAGCTGTTGAAATTCTTTTATATTCCTTTACACTGGAATTATTTTTATTAGTCAGGCAGTGGATATATGGAGTAACCAGTCCATCCTCCTCTAAATAAAAGTAAGGCATTGACATTTTATCAAAGAAAAAATCCGATGTAAAAAAATCTGCCGAGGTGGTATAAACAGAGGCTTTGCAGCAAAAATTATAAAACGCCTTTGTTTTTTTCTGCAAATTGCCGGTATCATTCTTAAAAACAATTTTGTTAAAGTCAATTCCATAATTGGATTTTCCCTTGCCATATTTGTATATGAGGGAATGTACCACCAGCTGCGTCATATAATAATCCAGTATGGTATTGCCCGTTGTAAACTTACTGTCTGCTTTTCCCTTCCATTTAGAGGCACCGTAATAAAAAGCAACTCCCAGCCGTGCTCTTAAGGTGTTGTTAAACAGATTATTCTTTGACGAATATTTATTGTCAAAGGATATATGCTTTGAGTAATCCACACAATATAAATAATCCTGGGCTCCTTTGCTCCTCTTCACGGAAGTGCCATAATTGTTTCCATTATAGGTGGCAAAGCAGATACACGGTATATCATCACTTATATAAATATATTCAGAAGACCGGTATGCTTTTGGTAAATTTTTATAGACATTATCATAGGAATAATAATCTACTCTTGCCGCAAAAGCCTTTGTATGTGAAAAAATAATTACATAGAAAATTACTGTAAAAAAAGTAATACATAAAAGTAAAACTCTTTTCATAGGGTTTGTTTGAAACATAACTGTCCTTTCCAAGACATTATGTATGATTGAAGAAATTTAGAGTAAATTGATTATGTCACAATACTATATTCTTGTCAAGATGGAAAATATATAACATTTTCCATCTGATTTGGCAAATCACATAATCACAGGGATTACAATATGAAAAAATACGAGATATTATTTGCTGATATGATAAACAGGAATTAATAAGTAGCATCCGGCATGGATGGTATCGCTTTTCAGATTATTAATCTCTTTTACCTCCTGGATATAATCTGCAGCTCCAACAGATGAAATAGAATATTCTGCTGCCAGTGATGACAGGGTGTCTCCGGCTTCAATCTCAATTGTTGCAAAAGATTTCTCGTATTGAATGCTTTCATCTGCTTGTACCAGCTTCATTCCGCCGAAAAGAAAGACACTTAAAAAAAGTACTAACACTAATGTTAACATAATCTTATTATTGTAAATCAATCTTGAAACCATAACCTGTTCCTCCATTCTCATCTTATCCAATATATCGAATATTTGTTCGTTTTTTGTATAATAACAAACATTTGTTCTTTTGTCAATAGATTTATCGAAAATTTGTTCGGAATAAATGTTTGCTTTTTTTCAAGTCCTGTGTTATTATTTTGTTATGGAACCAAGCTCATATGAATGGAGAGCTGGTGTTTGTGTTTTTATAACAGGTAAAGGAGAGGTTCATTATGCCAGGTAAGATTAGTGCGAAACAGCAGGAAATTTTAGATTATATTAAAGATAATATTCTTCAAAAGGGATACCCCCCTTCAGTCCGTGAGATTTGTGAGGCAGTCAAATTAAAATCTACCTCTTCTGTCCACTCCCATTTAGAGACATTGGAGAAAAACGGATATATCCGAAGAGACCCTACCAAACCCCGGACTATAGAGATTTTAGACGATAGCTTTGGGCTCACCAGAAGAGAACTGGTTAATGTGCCAATTGTTGGACAGGTAACGGCTGGTCAGCCTATTTTAGCAGTTGAGAATATTGACGGTTATTTTCCTGTCCCACCGGAATACTTACATAATAAGACAACTTTTATGCTGAAGGTAAAGGGTGACAGTATGGTGAATGTGGGAATATTTGACGGTGATTTAATTATGGTAGAGCAGCAATCCACTGCCATGAATAATGATATTGTTGTTGCATTAGTTGATGACAGTGCTACGGTTAAGCGGTTTTTTAAGGAGGACGGTCATTACCGGCTGCAGCCGGAGAATGATTTTATGGACCCGATTATTGTGAATGAGGTGTCTGTTTTGGGTAAGGTTATCGGTCTGTTCCGTACTTTTTAGGAAATGGTTGGTTCATTTATGAATCCTTTCACATGATTATGATATACATAGAGAAAGCCATACAAGTAAGCTATGCTTTATAGAAGCTTACTTGTATGGCTCTTTTTAACTTATGATAACATCGCAATAAAACCCTTCCCGGTTTTCTTTACAGGATGCATAACGGTATCTGACCAGATTTCCCTCATTGAAGCGTATGAAATATGCGGAGTAATGATACCGTGTCCGCTCCATAAAGCAATTCATCACCTTTATAGCCTGTTCGATGGAAAAGCTGTCCAGCTTGATATCTACAATATAACGGTTTGATTTAATTAAGATACTGCTCTTTGCCACATTTTCCTGGTCCACCAGAGCTGCATGAAAGATACTCTTTGTCACATCATCTGATAACAGGTTTATTTTGGCAATATATTCATTCATGATAGAAACCATTTTGTTTTCTCCCAATCCTTTGATATTGATGCCAGTCTGATATAGATATTAGTATACTTCCCGGTCCGGCATTGCATGTAGAATCTCTTTAAATTCATCAAAATGTTCAACAAACAAATCAACTACATCCGGGTCAAAATGCTTTCCCTTCAGTCTTACTATCTCATTATAGGTATCTTCTAATGACCAGCCCTCTTTATAATAACGCTGTGACGTCAACGCATCAAACACATCACAGACAGCCATCAGACGGCTTATGTAGGAAATGTCCTCTCCCTTCATTCCAAGATAACCGGAACCATCCCAGCGCTCATGATGCTCCAATGCTATTGTTTTTGCTATCTGCATAATGTCACCGGGACATTTTGCCAGAAGAGCTTCTCCATACAGAACATGATTTTTCATAATTGCATATTCTTCATCCGTAAGCTTATCTGGCTTATCCAGTATCTCTTCCGGAATCATCAGCTTGCCGATATCATGCATCATGGAGGCTACGGATAATTTATCCACATATTCCGCCGTAAATCCTGAAGCTGTACCCAGAACTCTCATATATTCCGCTACTCTTCGGATATGCTCTCCCGTTACCTTGGATTTGCTCTCGGAAATCTCCGCAAAAGCAAAAATAAGCTCTTCCTGGCTATGTACTAAGTCATTATTTGCTTCGATGGTTTTATTCAGCATTACCATGTTGCGGTCTACAATATAATAGGAAAACAGGGTTGTCACTAAAACCAGTACAATGCGGAGGAACACACCATAAACCAGCGCTTCGATAATACTGTTATAATTTTTTTCGATTTCACCGCAGAACACATAATATCGCAAAAGCATTGTTACCAATACACAGATACAATCAATAAGGGTAGTAATAACAATCAGCTTCCGGTCACAGTACAAGGTGGCTATTAACAGGGGGAGAACCACTAAGACAATAAAATCATAGGAAATAAACGTACTCAGTAAAAATACAACAGCTAAAATACACATGATAACGTAATATTTTATCCATTGCTGTTCCAAATGCAGAACATTAACCAAAACAGAAGGGATTAACAGTAACAGCATACTGCTGATAAATATTATGGTAACGGTATATTTATCGTAGTCATAATAATCTGTTACCGTAAACATCCATAAGGATATTAAAAATAATATCGTTATGCGCAGACATTTTGCAGCGACCTTATTTACTTCTAAGTTGTTCTTTCGTATCAATAAATCTCTATCCATATATCCCCCAACCCTGTTTTGTGCTTATGGAATATTCCCCTTAAAAACTCTCGAATCTGCTACTGTTTCTATAATTCGGAAATATCAACTGCCTTGCCGTCCAGCCAAATCTTTTCCAGATTATAGAACAAACGGTCCTCTTCATTCAAAATGTGAACTATAATATCATTAAAATCCATTAAAATCCAGTTTGCTGTCTGATATCCCTCAATCTGACGGGGATGTATATTCACGTCATGCAGCTTTTCCTCCACATTGTCCGCCAGCGCCTGAACCTGATTGCGGTTTGTTCCGCTTGCGATGATAAAATAATCTGCCATTACAGAAACATTTGAAATATCGATAATCCGGATATCCTTTGCTTTTTTATCTTCCAGGCCTGCAACTGCAATTTTGACCAATTCTTTACTTGTCATAAAATTCTCCTTCAAAAATTAATTTCTGAGCTTACTGTAATATTCGTAGGTCTCTTTTGTAATAGGGTCTACGGTGGAGCCCTTTTTCCCTAAATAGTGCATGCTGTTATGCAATATGTGTAAAAGACACAAATCCAAATCCTGGTAAGCTTCTTTTCGGATAATATCCATTTCCGGTAACATATTCCGGTTAGGCTCAATATAATCTGCAATATAAATAATCTTCTCCAATGATGTCATTGCCGGTTTACCTGTGGTATGGCAGGCAATGGCAGATAAAATCTCTTTATCAGTTACATCATATTTTTCTCTTGCGTATACAGCAGAAAGTTTTGCATGTAAAAGCTCCGGATTTTGGTATTCACATTCTGAAATAAAAATCTTACGCTTTTCACATTTTGCAATCTTTTTGTCATTTGGAACATACTTTGCACAATCGTGCAGCAGCCCTGCTGTCAAAGCCTTTTCACAGTCCACACCATACATGAAAGCCATGGTTCCTGCGGTATATTCCACACCTAATGAATGTTCAAAACGTTTTGGAGGAAGCTTTTCCTTTAGCTTCTCTCTCATTTGTAATCGCTCCATACCAAAACTCCTGTCCGCTATCAATCAACTATTGTCTATTATATCAAAAAGAGCATATAATTTCAATGAAACCGTACATTTTTTAAGTAAATGCTTCTTTAATCATAGAGATGGTATTGTATGATATATTGAAGTACCCCATCCGGAAGCATTAAATCCTGTGCTTTTTGTAAATCTGGTTCTCCACTGCCGTTTTTCATAATCTGCTGGATTTTGTCACGGATAGCACTGGAAGAACAGGGGATTTCCGGACAATCAATCAGATAAAAAAAGCTGCCTTTGAACATTTTATTCAGCCGGTCAATCTGCAGCAGCATTTCATCCGTGGTTTTCTGATTCCGTACCGCTGCAAGAATTTTCGCATTTTCTAAAATAATCTCCGGATGTACCCAGTTTTCAAAATAATACAGGGAGTCCGCTCCCATGATAAAGTAAAATTCATCCTGGGGATATTGCTGTTTTAGCAGTTGCATTGTCTCATAGGTATATGTCTTTCCCTCTCTTTTCAGTTCAAAATCCGATGCCTTAAAGAATGGATAAGCCTGTATTGCCAGCTGAATCATGGCGAGCCGTTGTTCTCCGGAAACCAATGACTGGTTTGATTTATAAGCTGGTATATGATTAGGCATAAACCAGATTTCATCCAGATGAAATTGTTCATAGGCTGCCTTTGCAATTGCAATATGCCCTAAATGAATGGGATTAAAGGTTCCGCCCATAATACCGATTGCCGCCATGAATACCTCCTGCATATAAATTATATGTTCTATTCTTTCATATTTGTTAACATAATATAATTATTGTAAATTTATTTTGGTAATTCAATTTTAGGGTTTTCTTTTTTACTCCGGTAAAGTACAATTTTTTTCCCGATTACCTGTACTACCTGGGCTCTGGTGCGCTCTGCAATCATTTCTGCAATGGCTTTTGGCTCGTCCATACAGTTTTTTAATACACCAATCTTAATCAGCTCTCTCTTTTCGATTGCTTCATCCACAGAAGCTACAAGCTCCGGCGTTACACTGGATTTTCCTACATTAATAATGGGTTCCATTGTCATTGCCAGACCTTTTAAATATGCTCTTTGCTTGCTTGTCATTGTTATTCCCCTTTCATTTCAGTGCTCGCCATATTCCCATGCCACACGCACTCACGCACCTCAATTCCGCTTTGCTTCATTTCGGTGTTCGTTACACTCACATAGCCTTCAAGAAATGTACCTGCCTGCAAGCAGTCAGTACATTTCTTTTGAAGGCTGCGTTCGTGCTAATTATTCATAATAATCGAATTCCAGGTAGTACATCCGTACCACATCCCCCTCTTCGATTCCTTTTGCCTTTAATTCATCGATAATTCCGTTTTCCTTCAGAAAACGCTGGAAAAAGTCAAAGCCCTTTTCAGAATCCAGATTTGTGTAGCCGAGCATTTTTTCAATCTTTGGCCCCTCTACAATAAATATGTGTTCATCCTTCGGGTCAATCTCCACTGTATATGGGTCATTGGAGAAGTCAAAGGTTGGAACGTACTCCTGTTCAAATTCCACAATTTCCTGTGGTGCATTTTTGACCAGCTCATAAACATGCCATAAAAGCTCCTGAACGCCCTCTCCCGAAACAGCAGAAATTGGAAACACTTCTATGCCCTGGGGCTCAAATTCTTCCTTCAGCATATCTATGACCGTTTCCTTTTCCATTTCGTTCATGGCATCCATTTTATTTGCAGCGATTACCATTGGACGTTCTGAAATCTCAATATTATATTTTTTAAGCTCCTCCATAATGGCATATACATCATTAATCGGGTCTCTGCCCTCCACAGATGCTCCGTCAATAATATGGAGAAGTACCTTTGTTCTCTCTATATGGCGTAAAAACTGGAGTCCCAGTCCTACACCCTGACTGGCACCTTCAATAATACCCGGAATGTCTGCAATGACAAAACCGGCGCCATCGGAAAGGTCAACTACTCCCAGATTGGGATTTAATGTAGTAAAGTGATAATTGGCAATCTTTGGCTTTGCGTTGGTAACTCTTGATAAAAATGTAGATTTTCCTACATTTGGGAATCCCACTAAGCCCACATCCGCAATTACCTTTAATTCAAGTGTTACATACAGCTCCTGTGCCGGTTGTCCCGGCTGGGCATACTTTGGCGCCTGCATGGTGGAGGTTGCGTAGTGCATGTTTCCGTTACCGCCATGACCGCCCTTTAATATCACAACCGGCTCTGTCTTGTTGGACATATCCATAATTACCTTGCCGGTTTCAAAATCTTTAATAACGGTTCCCGGTGGCACCTTACAAATAACATCGGCACCATTTGCACCATGCTGTCTTTTTTTGCCGCCCTCTTTTCCGTCCTCTGCACAGTATTTCCGCACATTCCGAAAATCATTTAATGTATTAAGACCCTCATCCACTACAAAAATAACGTCGCCGCCATCGCCGCCGTCCCCCCCATCGGGACCGCCTGCTGGTACATAAAGCTCCCTTCGGAAGCTTACATGGCCATCGCCGCCTTTTCCGGAACGGATAAAAACCTTTGCTCTGTCTGCAAACATATCATATCTCCTATTAATAATAAAGGCTGGAGCAAAACTCCAGCCTAAGGTTACATGTATCTTATTCGTTAACAGATACCGGGTAGATAGAAACCTGCTTCTTATCTCTTCCCTTTCTCTCATAGCGAACAACGCCGTCTACTAATGCAAATAAGGTATCATCTTTACCTTTACCTACGTTAGTACCTGGATGAATCTTCGTACCGCGCTGTCTGTATAAAATATTACCAGCTTTAACGAACTGACCATCTGCTCTCTTCGCACCAAGTCTCTTAGATTCAGAGTCTCTACCGTTCTTGGTAGAACCCATTCCCTTTTTATGAGCGAATAACTGAAGGTTAAGCTTTAACATGTTTTACACCTCCTGATTCAAAATTACAATGTACTTCTTACCATACTTCTGTTCTATTGTAGTAATTCCAAGCAGAAAGGATTGAAATAACAATTCTGCTTCCCTGCTTGGCATGCTTTTCAAAATGACATTTTGGAAGTTAATTTTGCTGCTGCCGTTTAACTCCTTCTCATCCTTTGTAAAGCTTTCCAGGGAATTTACCAAATTAATGTATAATATAGATACTGCACTACAAACAATATCCTTTCCCTTCTTGCCAAATTCGGCATGTCCCTCTAACTGGACACCAACTATCTCTTCTTTTTTGTTAAAAACAGTTACAGTTATCATAGTTCCAATTAAGCGTTGATTGCTTTAATCTCAACCTTTGTAAATGGCTGTCTATGACCCTGCTTTTTGTGATAGCCGGTTTTTCTCTTATACTTGTAAACAACAACCTTCTTGCCCTTACCGTCGCCGATTACGTTAGCGCTAACGCTTGAGTTAGCTACGTCCTCGCCACATAAGAAGCCATTGTCGTTGCTAATAGCAATAACATCAAATTTTACTTCAGAACCAGCTTCTGCATTAAGCTTCTCTACTTTAATGATATCACCTTCAGCTACCTTGTACTGCTTGCCACCTGTTGCAATAATTGCGTACATACGGTTACCTCCTATTATCATTACTCGCCAAGTACGGTGGTGTCTGTCATCAAACTGTTACCAGTAAATGGACACACTTCTACCTCCTTGTGCGGCACACTAGAATATATTAACAAATGAAAATATATTTGTCAATTATTTTTTTCTTGAATTTCCGTAGTTAAGTCATCATAGGGTTAAATCGGCTTTACCCCGTTAGTAAAGGTTGTTGTTTTCCAGTTACTGTTGGTATCATAGGTATAGACTATTGCCTCTCTGTTTCTGTCCATAACACGGGTCAAACGGCTCATTTTGTAATACTCATAGTCGTATTAGCCGCTGCCATTATCATACACATCTGTGCAATCGTCATTATCTCATATGCCGCCGCCACA
>UQXF01000064.1 GCA_900544905.1 uncultured Clostridium sp. | reverse complement strand
ACGAGATGACGTCGAGTCTCGTGGGCTCGGAGATGTGTATAAGAGACAGACACATTAAATTCCACCATATAATCCCGGTAACGCAGAGCGCACATATTTCTTTGACACTTATAATTTCTCCTCTCCTCAATGGCAATTGTCCGAAAAAACGTTTTCCACAATTCCTCGTATTCGGAGATATGCCTGTATGCCCATATTCTGTCAAGTGCTGTCTTATCAAGGGGTGCCAGGTACCACTGCCGCCCTTTTTCATGAAATAACCCCATCTCATGAACCTCATCCAAAATCACAAAATGCTCTTCCGGAAACCGGTCTGAAAAATGATATGCCAGTATGGGCAGCACCTGGTTTTTGGGGCGGATTCGGGAAATCAGAATCCCCTCCTCTGATTCATGGAACCGCACAAATTCACGAAAGGAATGGGCTTCATTCCCTACATTTCTTCCAAGCTCATACAGCCTGCACACGGTGTCATTCCCATGCATCTCCACCACACGGCTCCTGTAACGGAAGCCCAGCTTTAAAAAACGGTAGATTGTGTCAATTTTATCCTTTTCATAAGACAGGGACGCCTTGTATATCATGTCGTAAGCCTCCTGTCCGATTTTAGCTCTGACGGAGCGCGCAACCTTAACCGCCTTCTCCAAATCTGTCTGTACATAAACATAATCTGCAAAGAGCTGCATTTCATGATACCGCTCCTGCTGTATAGACAATCTGTCATCCGGTATGTGTGCCGCCCAGGCATCATAAACCGCCGTAAAAATTCCATCCGGCGTATCCTCACATAGATAAATAATCTGATTCTCCATAGCTTATCCCTCCCTCAAGGACTGATGGCTGATGCCATGGTGTCATCAAATAAGGACAGCTGTTTAAAGGTTGTGTTGTACTCCAGCTCCCAGTTCTTTTTCCTGTCCAGCTCCAGTATTCTTCTTGTAATATAGTCCTCATCAATCTTTGTCTGATACATCATCCTGCCATTACAGGTGATAAAATAATGAGCTCGTTTCAATACCACACCGATTCTTTTCAGACCGTCAAAATCCAGCCTGGTACTCTTCCTTGCCATCAGTATGCGCCTTGCCGATTTTACCCCGACTCCCGGAATCCGCAACAGCATTTCATAGGATGCGCTATTGATTTCCACAGGAAAATATTCCAGGTGCCGCAATGCCCATTCACACTTGGGGTCCAAATACACGTTAAAGTTGGGACGGTCTTCCGACAACAATTCTCCCGCTTCAAAGCCGTAAAAGCGCAGCAGCCAGTCAGCCTGATACAACCTGTGTTCCCGCAATAGCGGGGGCTTCGTTCCCAAAGCCGGCAGATTACTGTCCTCATTCAACGCTACATAGGCAGAATAAAATACTCTTTTTAAGTCATACTGTCTGTATAATGCCTGTGCCACCGTGAGAACCTGGTAATCATTCTCCGGAGTTGCCCCCACTATCATCTGGGTGCTCTGCCCCGCCGGGACAAAATTACTCCGGCTACGGGGTAAAAGTGCTATCCGGCTGTCTTCCATCTGCTTCTCCAGCAAAGCAGATTGACCATGACGCAGCAATACATCCCTCTTACTGCCATTATCCGGGGCTTCCAGCGGCGCAATTCCCCAGCCATCCTTATTTGCTGAACCGGAAGCTGTACCAATTCTGTGTATTCCGCTCTTGTTCCCAAAGCCAATCCCCTTCTGAATCTGTCTCATAGGCGCCAGTATTGTCTGTCTGGTTTTGTTAGGAGCCAGCTCCTTCAGCCCTGCCGCTGTGGGAAGCTCTAAATTGGTGCTCATACGGTCTGCCAAAAAGCCCACCATCTCAATAATCCGGGGGTCCGCCCCGGGTATCGCCTTCACATGGATATAACCGTTAAAATGGTGAACCTCCCGGAGAAGATGCAGGGCAATATAAATCTCCTCCATTGTCTGGGTAGGATTCTTCCGGATACCGGAGCTCAAAAACAGACCTTCAATATAATTGCGCCGGTAAAACTGCATGGTCAGTTCACATACCTCCTCCGGAGTAAAAGAAGTCCTAAGAGTATCATTGGAGCTCCGGTTCAGACAGTATTTGCAGTCATAGATACATTCGTTGGTATATAAAATCTTCAGCAGGGAAATGCACCTTCCATCCGCCGCAAAGCTGTGACAGATTCCGCAGGCTGCAGTATTGCCCATTGCATCCGGTTTTCCCTTGCGCTCCACACCGCTGGAGGTACAGGCAACATCATACTTTGCCGCATCTGATAAAATGGTAAGCTTCTCCTCCATGGATAAATCATTCACAACTGTCATAACATTCTCCATTTCCGTTATCCAAACATCAGTTCTCGAATATATGTTCTATTATAACAGTTTTTTTGAATAATACAAGCCTAAAATACATCAGCCTATCAGCACATCCATAACCAGCATCACCACGAAGCCCGTCAGCAGGGAATAAGTTGCCGCCCTCTCATAACCATGACTATGGGTTTCCGGTATCATTTCATCGCTGATGATATACAGCATTGTCCCTCCTGCAAATGCAAGGGCAAAGGGAAGAATATGCTCCGATACCGCCGCCACATAGAAGCCGATAAAGGTTCCCACCACTTCAATCAGACCGGTAACTGCCGCCAGAAGAAATGCCCGGCTTCTCTTCACACCTGCCATCACCAGCGGCGACACAGTGATAATTCCCTCCGGAATGTTCTGCAGGGCAATTCCCACCGCCACAGTCAGTGCGGCATGAATATCCTCCCCGGCAAAACCAACTCCCGCTGCCATGCCCTCTGGCAGGTTGTGTATTGCAACTGCCAGCATAAAGAGCAGCGCTCCGTCCAGATTCTTATTGTGTTCATGTGTCTCGATATCCACTCCCGACAGCTTGTGTAAATGGGGCGTCACCCTGTCCATGGCATTCAAAAACAATGCGCCGGCAAAAATCCCTGCCACCGGCAGCCATATTCTACCACTGCCCACAGCATCTACGGCAGGCAGAATCAGTCCCATTACCGCCGCCGCCAGCATAATTCCCGCCGCAAAGCTCAAAATGATATCATTTACTCTGTGGGATACATTGTGAAAGAAAAAACCAATCAGAGCTCCGATTATGGTGGCGCCGCCTACCCCCAGCGCCGTTAACAATATTATCCTCATATATTCTCCTTATCTCTAAAAGCCAAACTCTTCATAATCTTCTATTGTATACCGGTGATAAATCACATGCTCCGCTTCTACCGAAATACAGTACCGGTAGCTGTCCGGTTCCCCATTTTCAAAATAGACCAGATAATCAAATTCTCCGTTATCCATTTTCTCCACATGAACCTGGTCTGAATGCCTGTAAAATTGGTCAAGCACCTCTTCCAGAGCAGCACCGTGTCTTCTTACTGTCTCAACCAAATCCGCAAGAAAGCCCTCTGCATCCATATGGTTATGAATATATTCTGCCCCATCCGGGGGTACTGCTATACAAAACCGTTCTCTCTTATTGGTGATTTCTACTTCTCCAAGACGTTCCCCTGTTTCCTCCACAAAAGCCTGCAGCCTCTGCTTCATTTCCTCTGCTCCGCAGTCTGTTCCAAGAAAACGGTTTAAGGATGACAGGGGATAATACAGTCTCACCGTTTCTTTTAAATAGCCCAGCTTTAACTGCTGTTCCTCGATGGCATCTATAATATTTTGCTCCAGCTTTTTATAATTCATATTTTCACCTTTTCCTCCAAACCTATTACATAAGTATGTTTTAACCAGTTACAGTATAATGCCTGGCTCAAAATGTTACAAGGTGCTTTTTTATTATATTTTCTCAATAAGCTTACAGCAGCGGCGCTATGGTCTTTGCGATACAGCCCGTCACCTTCATCGTCCATTTTTCCCGGCGGATGGTCTCCTTCGTCACCTTACGGCACTTTGCCAGCGTATCCTGGAAGTCCTTCTCAATATCCGAAATACACTGTGTATGGCACATATAGGTTGCACATTCAAAATGGTGATAAAAGCTCCGGTAGTCCAGATTAATCGTACCCACCACCGCCTTACAGTCATCACTCACAAACACCTTTGCATGGACAAACCCCGGCGTATACTCATAAATCTGCACTCCCGATTTCAGAAGGGACGCATAATGCGTCTTTGCCAGAGCATACGGAATCTTTTTGTCTGGAATGCCCGGCAGAATAATCTTCACATCAATTCCCCGCTCTGCCGCAAACTGGAGTGCCGCTTTCATTTCTCCGTCTAAAATCAGATATGGGGACATTATATGAACATATCTGTGGGACTGGTTCAGAATATCCATGTATACCCGTTCCCCCACCTTATCCCGGTCAAGGGGATAATCCCCAAAGGGAAGTATATAGCCCTTCGCATCCCGCTGCATCTCCGCTGAACAGTCCAAATATTTCTGAAATTCCGTCTTCTTCTCATCCAGGTTCCACATCTGCAAAAACATCAGTGTAAAGCTGGCTGCCGCTTCTCCCTGCAGCATAACCGCTGTATCCTTCCAGTGTCCGTGTTTTTCCACACGGTTAATATACTGGTCTGCCAGATTTATCCCGCCGTTAAATGCAGTATGCCCGTCAATAACCAGTATTTTCCGATGGTCCCGGTAATTATAATATGTCGATACAAAGGGTTTTAACGGCGCAAACATCTTACACTGTATTCCCAGCTTCTGCAGCCGTTTTGGATAATCATGGGGCAGGGTGGAAAACTCACAGGTGCCGTCATAGAGCATTCTGACTTCCACTCCCTCCGCAGCCTTCTCTGCCAGTATTTCCAGAACCTTCCCCCACATCACCCCCTCCTCCACAATGAAGTATTCCAGAAAAATGAAGTGCTCCGCCTTTTTCAGCTGCTTTAAAAGCTCCTGGAATTTGTCCTCTCCCAGTGGGAAATAAGTCACCTCTGTATTGCGGTACACCGGATAACAGCCCGTCCTCCCAATATAATGCGCCAGCTCTGCGCTCTCAGGACTTTTCTCCGCCAGCCCCCTTAAGGCTTCCTCTGACTGTGGAATGCTCTCCCTTGTCTCCTCTATCAGCTGCTGCAGTCTTACCTTAATGGCACGGTGTCCAATTTCAATCTGTGTATAGAGCAGAAGCATTGTCCCGAATACCGGTAACAGCATAATTACCATCAGCCAGGTAAGCTTTACTTCCGCATCAAAATCACAGTTAAACAGATACAGTACCATTATCACTATAAATACAACAGAAATTCCCATATATTCCGGCATAAATTCACTGAACCATAAAAAGGCACTGAGCAGGATAAATGCCTGTATCAGAAACAGCACCAGAATCAGTCCCAGACGACTAAACACAATATTGACCAGTATATTGATTAATCCCTTCTTACCCTTTCTCAAAAGATGCATTCCCATGCTTTCTTCTTTTTCCATCAACGCTTCCTCCTGCTGTATACCATACTATTGTCCAGATACCCATTTTTCCAGCCAGTCGCATATATCCATACCGGCACGACCATTTACATAGGTTTTTTGTGCCTTTCTCATTTCATTTTTTACAGCGGTTTTCTTTATATCCCGTATTGCCGGAATCAGCTGCCTGCGTTCATCCCTCACTGCAATACACATATGATGTTTTTCAAAAAAACGCCGGTTTGCAGTTTCGCACCCCGGAATTGGCGATATGTGTATCAGGGAAACACCTGCTGCTGCCGCCTCTGTGGATGACAATCCTCCCGGCTTCGAGAGGAAAACATCGCAGGCTTTCATATAAAGATGCATCTTTTTGGTACTCTTTAATATATGAAGCCCCCTTACCTTTTTTGCTTTTCTCTCCAGCTTACGGTAAAGTCTTTTATTGTTCCCACAGATTACAATGCATTCCGCTTTCTCCTGATGTTCCGTATATTCACAGAGAAGCCGGATTGTCTGCTCTAAATTTCCCGCTCCAATGCTTCCACCGGATACCAGAATATAATGCTTTTCCGGTGACAGACCCAGCAAAAGCTTTGCCTGCTCCTTCGGTATATCCTCCAGAAAAGAAGCGTTCACCGGTATTCCAGCCGGCAGCAGCTTATGCTCCGGTATCCCCCTGCCGCAAAATTCCGGTATCAGCTCTTTACCGGGAATAACATAGTAATCACAATCCGTTTCCTCTGTAAAAGGAATACAGGCATAATCCGTGGCAATAAAAACCGTCTTCGGCACCGGCATACCGCTCCTTTTCATATAGGTTATCACCTCTGCCGGAAACAGATGAGGCATAACTATAACGTCAACCGGATGCTCCTTCAGATACTGTCCCAGCAGCAGTGCAATTTTCCGGTTGGCAAAATATACAGGAGATTGAAAAGGCAGCCTTCTGTAGCCCTCCCCTAACAGATAGATGAATCCAAATAAACGGGGTGCTCTCTGGGCAATACCGATATAAATACCGCCAATGCGCTTCGCCAGCCCCTTACTCACCAAAGCATACGGGTCTAACACCCTCACCTGGTGCCCCCGTCTTACTAATTCTTCCCGTATGGCATTTCCCGCTGCATTGTGTCCGCCTCCGGTACTACATGATAAAATTAATGCTTCCATAACAGTCTCACCCTGCATTTTTCCCTTTCTTCCTTACTGGTATATAAACGGATAAAAACTCCGATTACAATAAATAAGAAGCCAATTACCATAAATAAATCCATTCCCAGGATTCGCATGGTTAAAAGCGCCGCCACATACGTCCATATCGTCCGGGAAAAATGCGGTGTTACACGCAGTACCAGCGAAAAGAACAGAAAGAAAAATGCCAGAATAACCGCCGCCTTTATATCGGGAAACAAGCCCAGCAGGCAACCGAAGGTGGTGGCAATTCCCTTTCCTCCCCGGAAATGGTAAAACACCGGATAAATGTGCCCATATACCGGAGCTGCCAGAATAAGCGCCTGCCAGAGCCATTCAGACTGCCTTGGGAAAGAAAAATGGAAATACAAATATACCGGTAAAAATCCCTTCAGCATATCAAATACCAGTGTCAGCGCTCCACACCAGAAACCACCCTGCATAAAAGCATTCGCCGTACCGGGATTCTGGTCCCTGCTCTCCTTTATAATATCCTTCCCCTTTATCATGGAACCAAATATTCTTGCATATAAAATACTGCCGGATAAATATCCAATTATAATAAATGCAATTTTATCTATCATTTTCGTATTCTCCAATTTCCCCTTACTGTATAATATGTCATGAAAACTTCTTTTTAAGACTGTGTAAGTAATAAATTTTTAAGTTCTTATTATAACACAAAACGTCCTGTCCATGTAGAATATTTGACAAGCATTCCTAAATATGATACATTCGTTAAGGCTTTACAAGTGTAACATCAACTTTAAGAATGGTCAACCTTCGGACATCCAGACTTTACAAACAGACATATTTTGTAACTGCGTAACAAAAGGAGACGTTTTATAATGAACACTTCAAAATCAGAATTGGAAAAAAGAGAAATTCTTCGCATGTCTAATGAAGAATCCAATAAATTAACACGGGAATGCCTTCAGACTGCGCTTATCTATCTGATGAATGAGAAACCCTTTGAAAAAATAACAATCACCGAACTGGTAAAGCGTTCCGGTGTATCCAGAACTGCCTTTTACCGGAATTACCATTCCAAGGAAGATATCCTGACTGAATTCTGCCAATGGTTTCTCAAGGAGCTTACAGACTCCTCTAAGGATGAGCGCTACAGGAAACAGCCCTATCTGTGGTATCTGGATTTCTTTTCCTGCATACAGGCGCATGCGGATATTTTTAAGCTGCTGATACAGGCAGACATGCCTGCCAGCATGAGTGATACCGCCGCATCCTTTATTGAAAAAATAGAGCCGGCACACACAACAGAGGAGTACTACAAAAATCTTGCCTTTGAAGGAGCCTTTACAAAAATCCTTCTGGGCTGGTTTCAAAACGGAATGAAAGAAAGTCCGGAGGAAATTGCTAAGCTCTGTGAGGATATCCTGCAATTTTCTCAAAAAAAACAAAAGTGAGGTAATTATTATGCTGTTTAAATTTATCATCTGTTTTCTCGCAGGAATCGGCGCCGGACTCGGAACCGGATTTGCAGGAATGAGCGCTGCTGCCGTCATCAGTCCCATGCTGATAACCTTTTTGGACATGCCCGCCTATGAGGCAGTGGGAATCGCCCTCGCCAGCGATGTACTGGCCAGTGCTGTCAGTGCCTATACCTATGGAAAAAACAAAAACCTTGACATTAAAAACGGAATTGTCATGATGGTCAGTGTTCTGATATTTACAATGGTGGGAAGCTTTGCCGCAAGCAGGGTTCCAAACCGCACCATGGGTAACTTCTCTGTCTTCATGACCTTCCTGTTAGGAATCAAATTCATTGTGAAGCCCGTTATGACCACCAAGGAAACCATGGCAGCAGTCAGTGCAAAGAAGCGCTTTCTCCAGTCAGTTGTCTGCGGAGTTATAATCGGCTTTATCTGTGGTTTCATCGGAGCAGGTGGCGGAATGATGATGCTCCTGATTCTCACCACCATTCTGGGCTACGAATTAAAGACCGCTGTGGGAACCAGCGTATTTATCATGGCATTTACCGCTTTTACCGGAGCTGCCAGCCACTTTGCTATCGGCGGACTGCCGGATATCACCTGTCTGGTATTCTGCGTTTTGTCCACTCTGCTCTGGGCAAGAATTGCCGCCCGCTTTGCCAACAAGGCAAGCGCAATTACCTTAAACCGTGCCACCGGCGCTGTTTTAGTGGTATTAGGGGCAGCCATCATGATTGTAAATTATCTGTAGCCCTCCATGGACCACGGGTATAAAAAAATACAGACAGGCACATTGCAATAGTCCATCCAATGGGCCATGCACACCAGATACCCACCGCTCCAAATTGTGCGGCAAGAACAACCGCCAGCACTACACGGAGAATCAGGTCGGTAAAGGTTCCTATCATGAACTGCTTCATCAGACCGGCTCCCCGCAGGATTCCATCTGCCACCAGCTTTATAGATATCACAAAATAAAAGGGTGAAAGTATCCGTAAAAACAGAATACCGGTATTTAAAGCGGTGTCGGATGGATTATCCATAAAGAACGCAATCAGCCATTTACCCACGGTGATATATAATATCACAAAGGGAACGCTTAAGGACCACACCATTTTTACGCCCGCCTTAAAACCAGCCCGTATCCGGGACAATTTCTTTGCCCCCATATTCTGGGCAGTAAAATTGGATATACCATTTCCCAATGTGGTAAAAGAGGTAATCACCAGATTATTGAGCTTTACCGCCGCTGAATATCCGGCAATGACACCGGCACCAAATCCGTTGATTACCCCCTGTATAATGATATTTCCCACGGAAATGAAGCTCTGCTGGAGAATACTCGGAACCGCAATCACTGCTATCTTTCCCAGCAGCTCCCATGAGAACAAAGGGGTCTTACCCTCCACCTTAATCTTATAAAACCGCCGGAATACCACTATCATTGCCAGAATACAGCTTATTCCCTGGCACAGGAAGGTTGCCCATGCCACGCCTGCAACTCCCATACGGAACACCGCAACAAACAGAATATCCACCGCAATATTGGAGACGGAGGAAACTGCCAGAAAAATAAATGGTGTTCTGGAATCTCCCAGCGCAGAAAAAATACCGGTTGCAATATTATAAAACATCAAAAACGGCAGTCCCCAGATATATATATCCAGATACAGCCTGGAATCTGCAAAAATATTTTCCGGTGTATGTATCAGGGAAAGCAGCCTGCCGCCCAGCGTAATGCCAAAAATCATCAGCACCATACATAAAACCGCACTGGCAATCAGGGTTGTGTATACCGCCGTTTTCATGTCCTTTAGCTGCTTGGCACCAAAGAACCGGGACACGATAACAGAACAGCCAATGTTGCAGCCAAAGGCAAAGGCAATAAAAATAAGGGTAATTTCATAGCTGTTACCCACCGCTGCCAGTGCATTCTCCCCGATAAATTTACCTGCCACCAGACTGTCCGCAATATTGTAAAGCTGCTGGAAAATCACACTGCCAAACAGGGGCAGACAGAATTTCCATAAAACCGGTTCCGGCCTGCCCACCGTTAAATCCTTATTCATCCTTTTCTACCTCCAAACCCATATCCTCTGTAACCGTCTGTCCATCCAGAATAAGCTTTGCCACCTCTTTGGGCTGGTTTACAATGACTTCTGCGCCCTGCTCCTTTAAAAAGCCTGTTTCCCGGAAGCCCCAGCTCACAATAATACTGTTCATGCCTGCATTTTGCGCGGTGGCAATATCCACCTCGGAATCCCCTATGTACACCGCCCTTTTTCTTTCTATCTGCAGATACTTCAGAACCTCATTGACAGAATCCGGCGCCGGTTTTTTTAAGATTCCCTTCCTGTCTCCCACCGCATAGTCAAAAAGACCGTCAAAATACCGGGTGCAAAGCTCCTGTACCGCCACATCTGCTTTGTTGGAAACCACAGCCGTCCTGCAGCCCGCCTGGCGCAGGCTCCGTATCAGCTCTAAGATTCCATCATAGGGCTTCGTCTTATCTGCACAATGTATTTTATAATATTCCATAAAATCCCTGTGCACCCTGCCGGCTGCTTCTGTGTCTGTTCCTGCCGGAACACCCCGCTCTATCAGCTTGGGAATCCCATTTCCCACAAACCGCCTCACATCCTCAATGGAATGCTCTGGATAATTGTTTTTGCGCAGCGCATAATTCAATGTATCCGTCAAATCCTCCAGGGTATTTAAAATCGTGCCGTCCATGTCAAATATTGCAAGCTCATACCTCATTTTTATCACCATTCCCTCTGTGTTTTCTTTTTTTCTGCCACCTTACAGAATACCACTACAGACAATATTCCACAAGGTCAGAAAGATTTTTTCTCGGTCTTGCCTCCGGCATTTCGTTGGCATACCCCAGTGCCACGCCCCCTATCAGCTGGCCCTTCACCTGCATATAATCCACAAGCTCCGGATACGCAAAGCAGGTATTTCCAATCCACAGGGTTCCGACGCCCAGCTCCTCTGCCTTTAGAAGCATATTCTGAATGGCGGCACCGATAGACAAAGAATCTATGATTTCCGTCACTCTCTCATCTGTTGTAATGCCATTAAACGGACTTTTTCCATAAGGGTTAACTACCATCACCACCACCGGTGCCTCCTGCATAATCCGCAGGGTATTTACCGCATCCGGAAGTCCATATGCAGATTCCGGCAGCAGCGAATCCCCTCTGCGCTCCCGCCGGATACCGCTTTTCATGGCGGAAAGCAGTTTGGTCTTTTTGTCCCCGCCATACACAGCAAACCGCCACGGCTGTTTGTTCTTGCCGGAAGGTGCCATTCTCGCCGCATCCAATATCTGATTCAGCACATCCACCGGCACTTCATCCTGCTTATATTTTCTAATACTTCTTCTGTCATAGATTTCCTTCGTACTCATAATATCCTCCAATATTCCTGAAAATCATGTAAAGTATAACATTTCCAGCCAGGCTCTACAAGCATTCAAAAATGGTCCACCAGACCTTTTTCTCATATGCCTGGCAACAGAGAAAGACGCCTCCTGCAGACAGGGCTAAATCAAACAGGAGACGCCTTATACTAACATCTATTTTAAATAGTATGTTATCAAAACATTATAAAATTATATAGTTATCTCTTGACGTTAAATGCCTGCATACCCGGATAGATTGCACTTGCGCCAAGGTCCTCCTCAATGCGGAGCAGCTGGTTATATTTTGCAACACGCTCTGTTCTGCTCGGTGCACCGGTCTTAATCTGGCAGGTATTCAGCGCCACTGCCAAATCCGCAATTGTGGTATCCTCTGTCTCACCGGAACGATGGGAGGAAATGGCGGTATAACCCGCTTTATGGGCCATCTTAATGGCTTCTAAGGTCTCTGATACGGAGCCAATCTGATTTAACTTAATCAGAATGGAGTTGCCTGCCCCCTGTTCAATTCCCTTTGAAAGACGCTCCGTATTGGTGACAAACAAATCGTCTCCCACCAGCTGAATCCTGTCGCCAAGCTCTCTGGTAAGCTGCTGCCAGCCTTCCCAGTCCTCTTCATCCAGCGCATCCTCAATGGAAATAATCGGATACTTATCCACCAGCTGTTTCCAATGGGCAATCAGCTCTGCAGATGTAAATTTAGTGCCTGCCTTCGGCAGTACATACTCACCCTTTACAGAACCCTTCCACTCACTGGAAGCGGCATCCATGGCTATCATAAAATCCCTGCCCGGCTCATAGCCTGCATTTTTCACCGCTTCTAAAATATACTGGATTGCTTCCTCATCACTGGCAAGGTCAGGAGCAAAGCCTCCTTCATCCCCGACAGAGGTTGCAAGACCCTTTGATTTTAATAACGCTGCCAGGGCATGGAATACCTCTGCGCACCAGCGAAGCGCCTCCTTAAAGGAAGAAGCTCCCACCGGCATAATCATAAATTCCTGTACATCCACTGTATTGGCTGCATGGGCACCGCCATTTAAAATATTCATCATAGGAACCGGCAGACGGTTACCGGAAATTCCACCGAGAAAACGGTACAACGGCATATCTAAAGCGGTTGCTGCCGCTCTGGAAGCTGCAATGGAAACAGCCAGAATGGCATTTGCCCCAAGCTTTGACTTGTCCTTGGTTCCATCCGCTTCTATCATGGCTTTATCCACCGCATAGATGTCCGATGCATCCAATCCGGTAACTGCATCATTTATAATCGTGTTGATATTTTCAACCGCCTTCGTCACACCTTTTCCCAGATATCTGGATTTATCTCCATCCCTTAATTCCAACGCCTCAAATTCACCTGTAGATGCACCGCTTGGAGCTGTTCCTCTCGCAACAGTGCCATCAACCAGCGTAACCTCTGCCTCAACCGTTGGATTGCCTCTGGAATCCATAATTTCTCTTCCAATTACTTTTTCGATTTCCAAATAATTCATCAAATTCATTCTCCTTTCCATATCATGACAGTACTCCTCTCCGGAAGAACAGCAGTCTTCCCCGGAATCATGTCAGCTTTTCACAATTCACCTTGAGAGGAGTCCCCATGATTTATTCACATTCAGTTAGCCTTAACTAACTAAATGTATGATACTAAAACCCGGTTTAAATTGCAAGAATCTAAACTGATAGGTTTTATCATTAAAAAAACAGGAGCGAAAAACTCTCATCTTCCACTCCTTATATACTATCCTATTCTGCTAAAAATATTCGCAGCCCTTTAAGCAAGACCGGCTAATGTTCTTCCCGCATCCCTGCACTGGTCTGCCACATCCTCTCCCGGTGCGCCATTTACGGCGATTCCCTCACCATTTACCACGGAGGCGCCTGCCATCTGAATGCGTTCCTCCCAATCCCGCATCCATTCCTGGTTTCCCCATCCATAGGAGCCAAAAAGAACAACCTGCTTTCCTGAAATCTGGCTCTCTAACTCACACATAAATGGTTCCATCTCTGTTTCCTCCAACTGCTCTGCACCCATGGAAGGACAACCCAGTGCAAATGCCTTTGCATCCTTTAAATCATCCACAGAAGCCGCACCCACCGGCAGTAATACCGCATCACTTCCCGCAGACTTAACGCCCTCTTCGATATAGGCTGCCATTGCCTCCGTATTACCGGTTCCACTCCAATATATAATATTTACTTTACTCATTCCTATGTAATCCGCCCTCTAATCCGGGGCGTTTCCTCCTTTTTCTTTTTATACTGTGATATCCTTTATTTTCCGTCCGGAAACCACCGCCATAACGGCTCGCTCCCGTTCCTCGTCATATTGCCGGAATTTTTGGATTGTGTTTTGCACATCATGATATACCTTCCAATAACCGGAATAGATAAAATTCTTTCCGTCATTTTCCAGAAATCCTTTTACATCCATCAGCGGATATTCCAGAAAAATGCCGATTTCATGTGGAAATGCTGCATCCCCATTGCTGTAAAAGCAAATGCGGTTTGAAAGCCGCTCCAGCATGTCATCAAGCTTATCCGAGGTATAGCCATACTCCTTCAAAAAATCCCGGATTTCCTCCGAATGCAAATACGTTACCAGCTCCCTTTCCCGATAGAGATACAAAATTCCCTTGTCACCCTTTGTCTTCAGAAAACGATAGGAAATATCTGTTCCCTGAAGTAAATATCCAATCCGGAAAAATTCCCTTCCCGTCACTGTCATAATATTGGCAGCCTTGATTCCCGATAGAATCGGTGCACAATGAATTGCCAACAGCAATGATATTCTGGTCTCTTCATCCAAAGCTGTTTTAAGCTTCATAATTTCCTGTATCGGCATTCCTTATTTCCTCTTGCTTTCCTTGTACCTTTTTGCTTTCATTACGTAATAAGCTTTCATTATACAGGAGAAGTTTCTTTCATTTTATCTCCCATACTTAATATCCCCATTTGCAAATGAATTATGAATCCCTTTAAGTTAGTCTCGACTAACCTCCTGTCTATCATATAAAATCTTTTTCCAAAATGCAATACAAAAAATGAGCAATATTCTCATTTATCCCTATTTGAGAATATTGCTCATTTTTATTGTGCCGCATTTTAGTATTAATCTAAATACTGTCCTACCGGAGAACTGTTATACTGCTTCTTTATCTCAATGATAACCGTACCGTCACTCTGCTCCTCCTCCGACAAGAGCTTATATTGTGTCCCACTCCTTTTTAGCTGCTCTTTATATTTTTCGACCTCCGCTTTTACTACCTTTGCATTATAATCATGTCCGAAGTCTTCCTTCACTGTAAAATGTAAGGTCTGTGTGATACATGCTGCCTTTACTCGTTTCATATCTTTTACCTTCCCTTTCCTGATTTGAACATAAAAATAAATAGTGCCTTGCAGGTAAATCAGATGAAGAACATGTTCCCGTAATCAGATTTACGTGCAAAGCACTACTTGTGTCGTTATGTATCTTATACTATCTACAAATAAAGTATAGCATTTTACAGAAAAAAAAGTCAAGAAAGCAAATTTGTAAAATTTTCCCCAAATTTCTCCTGAAATTTATCCAGCCAGACCCAAACTAACACTAGTGCGAACAAACGTTTTGTGGTATACTGTACACAAGAGGTGAGGGTATGAAAATTTTACTTATTTTAATTATGGCAGCTGCCGCTGTTATGATAACTGTATATTTTATAGCTTTACTGACAAAGCAAAGCAGAATGCTCATTGCATTTCGTGTTATCATGCTGCTTTTAATTATCCTGCTGCTTATTGCATGGATAACCAGCATCATACTTGGACAGCATTTCATCCTGCTGCTGGCTCTGGCTGTTGTGTTTATAATAATGTATGCTTTTTCCTGAATCACATCTCATTCCCGCATCAATGCTATCCTCTGCCTTCTATCTCCCTGATTGCCCTCTAGCTGCGTTTTCCGTACAGACAGCGGATTGCATTCAACACTGCAATAACCATAACACCCACATCTGCAAAAATCGCCATCCACATGTTGGCAATACCAAGAGCGCCTAAAACCAGACAGAGAATTTTAATTCCAATTGCAAAATAGATATTTTCATACACAATGCGGATACACTTTCTGGCAATCCGAATCGCCTTCGCAATCTTCAGCGGGTCATCATCCATTAAGACAATATCCGCCGCTTCTATTGCCGCATCAGAGCCCAGGGCTCCCATGGCAATACCAATATCTGCCCTGGACAGCACCGGTGCATCATTTATACCATCCCCTACAAAGGCAAGCTTTTCTTTGCCGGTCTTTTCTTCCAGCAATTCCTCTACCTTAGTGACCTTATCCGCCGGCAACAGCTCACTGTATACCTCTGTGATACCGAGCTTTCCGGCTACCTGCTCCGCAACATTTCCTGCATCCCCGGTAAGCATAACGGTTCTTGAAATACCGGCTTTCTTCAGTGACTGAATGGCTTCCTCTGCATGGGGCTTTATAATGTCCGAAATCAGAATATGACCGGCATATTTATTATCCACCGCCATGTGCACAATGGTTCCCACCTGGTGGCAGTCCTGATATGGAATATCCAGCTTCTTCATAAGCTTGGCATTACCGGCGGCAACTGTAATACCATCCACCTTTGCAATCACACCATTGCCACTGATTTCCTGCACATCCGTTACTCTGGTCTTGTCAATTTCCTTACCATAAGCCCTCTGCAGGCTTTTGCTGATGGGATGGGAAGAAAAGCTCTCCGCCAGCGCCGCATATTCCAAAAGCTTTGCATCCTCCATTTCATTGTGATGCACTCCGCTCACTTCAAATACACCCTGGGTCATGGTTCCGGTTTTATCAAACACCACATATTTTGTCTGGGAAAGGGTCTCTAAATAATTGGAGCCCTTTACCAGAATCCCCTCTTTGCTGGCTCCGCCAATGCCGGCAAAGAAGCTTAACGGAATACTGATAACCAGTGCACAAGGGCAGCTGATAACCAGGAAGGTCAGAGCACGGTAAATCCAGTCGCCCCATTCCGGTGACAGTCCCATAAACAGCATCCTTGCCAGAGGCGGCAGGACAGCCAGCGCCAGGGCACTATAGCATACAATAGGGGTATAATACTTTGCAAACTTGGAGATAAAATTCTCAGATTTTGATTTTTTAGAGCTGGAATTCTCCACCAAATCTAAAATTTTGGAAACAGTGGATTCTCCAAATTCCTTAGTAGTCTGTATTTTCAAAACGCCGCTCATATTGATACAGCCGCTGATAACGGAATCACCCACATCCGCCTCACGGGGCAGGCTTTCACCGGTAAGGGCACTGGTGTTCAATGTTGTTCTGCCCTCCGTGATAATTCCATCAATAGGAATCTTTTCGCCAGGCTGTACTACAATAACGGTTCCAACCTCCACCTCATCCGGGTCAACCCGTTCCAGTCTGCCATCCCTCTCAATGTTGGCATAATCCGGACGGATATCCATCAGCTCACTGATATTGCGGCGGCTCTTTCCCACTGCATAGCTCTGGAACAGCTCACCAATCTGGTAAAACAGCATAACCGCAATACCTTCCTTATAGTCCCCAAGTACAATGGCTCCAACGGTTGCCACTGCCATCAGAAAATTCTCGTCAAATACCTGTCTGTTCAGAATGCCCTTAAACGCCTTCTTCAGAATGTCATATCCGATTACCAGATAGGGAATCATGTATAATCCAAATTCCAGATATCCCTCTACCGGAAGAAATGACAGAATAATGATAAGCAGAGCTGCCACAATAATACGAACCAAAACCTTTTTCTGCTTTTTATTCATCCTAATCGCCCTCTTTCCCTAAAAACGCACTTACAAGAAAATCTCACAATCCTCTTCTACCTTTTTGCAATTCTTGAGTACATCCTGCATAACTGCCTTTGGCTCCGCGCCCTCTTCAAACTCCACAATCATTTTCAACAGCATAAAATTAACCGTTGCATCCTTGACACCAGCCGTCTTCTTTGCTGCCTCTTCCATCTTATTTGCACAGTTTGCGCAGTCCACATCAATCTTATACGTCTTTTTCATAATAGAATACCTCTCTTTTTGTTATTTTTACATTTTAACATATGAACATTCATTCATATGTTAATTGTATTATAACACTATTTATATGGCTGTCAAGGGAAATTGATAATATTTTATGGTTTTTTTGAACGGGATTCGTACCATATCCAATACAGGTGAAGTGCCGGACAGAACAATAGCACAAAACCAGGTATCCCAACAATAGGAATACCTGGCTTTGTGTCTTTTTTTAACCATTTTTTACTGGTTCTTCTCTTCAATATCCTGTGCCCATACCTCTTTCGCCATGCGGAAAGCCGCCCATGCCTTTGGCCATCCTGCATAAAAGGCAGCGTGGGTAAGGATTTCTGCGATTTCTTCCTCTGTCACACCATGGTTTTTGGCGTTTTGGAGATGGAACTTTAATGAGCTGTCCAAAATACCGCTTGCCATCAGGGTTGTTACGGTTACGATGCTTCTGTCCCTTGCCGAAAGCTTATCCTCTCTTGGCCAGACCTCCCCGAACAGAACGTCATCATTTAATCTTGCAAATTCCGGGGCAAATTCTCCTAATTCATCTCTTCCTGCTGTTACCTTTGCCATATGTCACACCTCTTTCTTATAAATTGTCATATTCACTGTCAGAAACCGGCTCACACCATTCTGTCTTACAGTTTTCTCCCGGGACCTCAACTGCAAGATGCTGGAACCATGAGCCTGCTGCCGCTCCGTGCCAATGCTTGACACCTGCCGGAATATGAACCACATCTCCGGGCTGCAGCTTCCTTGCCGGCTGACCCCATTCCTGATACCAGCCCTCGCCGGCGGTGACAATCAGCATCTGTCCGCCGCCCTTGTCAGCATGATGGATATGCCAGTTATTTCTGCATTTTGGCTCAAAGGTCACATTACCAATAACCACCTGCTCCGTTGACAGCATATTCAGATAGCTCTGCCCAATAAAATATTGTGCAAATGCATCATTTGTCCCTCCCATAGGGAATACACTCATTTCTTCTTTATTCATTAAAACATCCTCCTTATATCCATTCTTCCATATTTTTCTTTGACTCTTTTACACGGCTGCCATATATCGCAAGCCCCTTCTCTGTTTTTGAATCCGGGCACAGCATTTTGATATCCTGCTCGCTTCTGCCCATCCCGCTGCCCTCATGGGTGCAGAATGGCTTAATCGTCTTCCCGGTTAAATCAAAATGCTCTAAGAAAGTAAATACTGCCATCGGCATAGTCCCCCAGTAATTTGGAAATCCAAGGTAAATCGTATCATACTGCTCCAGATTTTCCGGATATTCCTTAAGCTCCGGCCGGGCATTCCGTTTCTGGTCAGCCTGCGCCTGCTCAATGCACGTATTATAATCCTTTGCATATTCCTGCACCTGGTCAATTTTAAACATATCTGCACCAGTTAACTCCTGGATAATGCCTGCCGCTATTTCCGTGTTGCCTGTATCCAGCTTCTTAATTGTGCCATTTACATAGTTCTCATCTGCCCTTGAATAAAAGGCAATTAATTTGTCTGACATTTTTCTTTTTCTCCTTTCTTAGGTTAAGTCTATTGTATCATCCCTTTTCTTGACTGGGAATTTCCGATATGTTATCATCGTATTAACTATAAGTTTATACTAATAGGAGGTTGTGTTATGTATAATCCTCTTCTTGAGACATTTATTGCGGTCTGCGACTGCGGCAGTTTTACAAAGGCGGCAAAGCGCCTGTACATTTCCCCTACAGCGGTTATGAAACAGATGAATATGCTGGAAAGCCATCTGGAATTAAAGCTGATTGACCGTACCCCTTCCGGTATTGCTCTGACAGAGGCTGGAGCTGTTATATATCAGGATGCAAAATTTATGATAGACTACTCGAAAAAGTCCATCGCAGCTGCAAAGACTGCTCTGCATGCCCAGTCCACTACCTTTTGTGTCGGTACCTCACTTTTAAACCCCGCTAAGCCATTTATGGATTTGTGGTACCATATAAACCAGGATTTCCCAGACTACAAACTGCATCTTGTTCCCTTTGAGGATAACTGTGAAGGAATCCTTAGTGAAATCGAGAAACTGGGAGAAAAATTTGATTTTCTCATAGGAGTATGTGATTCAAAATTATGGCTTTCCCGTTGTAACTTCCTGCCCCTTGGCAGATATAAAAAGATGGTCGCCGTATCAAGAGAGCACCGGCTTGCTGATAAAAAAATAATAAATATAGAAGATTTGTACGGTGAAACACTTATGATGGTAAAGCGGGGAGATTCCGGGGTAAATGATTTTCTCCGCAATGATTTGGAAACAAACCATCCTCAGATTCACATTGAGGACACACAGCCATTTTATGACTTATCGGTATTTAACCGCTGTGCGGAAACAGGAAATGTTCTGCTGACAATTGAGTGCTGGCAGAATGTCCATCCCGGGCTGGTTTCCATCCCCGTAACCTGGAGCTACAGTATACCCTATGGTTTACTGTACAGCCTCAACGCACCGGAGGATGTATTAAAATTTGTAAAAGCGGCGCAGACCGCTACAAAACTAATGTCTGACAATAAATAACCACTGAATCAAAAATAACTTGCAAATGGTTTTCTTTCATGTTATTATACTTCTGGATATAATATTTTATTCCATTATTACTCTAAATTTTCAGACTGTGGCATTTTATGTAAATAGAATCTTTATGCTGCTAATACACCTGTCTCTTATACACATCTGACGCTGCCGACGATCTTACGCGTGTAGA
>UQXF01000063.1 GCA_900544905.1 uncultured Clostridium sp. | reverse complement strand
CGAGATGACGTCGAGTCTCGTGGGCTCGGAGATGTGTATAAGAGACAGGCATTCATATAATGATAATGTAGTGATTTTTTGCATCAATAAAGTATTTATCCATGATAATAAGCCTGTTATGCAGGGCTATGTTACCATGGATAAAGTTATATAATAAACTTTTTTATAAAAAACATAAGAAAATGAGACACGGTTTCAAAATAAAAACGGAAGGAGTTATTATTGATGAATTTACTTGAAGAACTGAAAAATCTGGGTGTAAATGTTGATGAGGGTGTAGAGCGTCTTATGGGGAATGCTTCGCTTTATGAAAGAATGCTGTTTAAATTTCTGGATATGATGAAAAAATCAACGGTTAATCCGGATTTTGATAGTGATAATTATGGAGATGTGATAGAGGTTGCACATGCAATTAAGGGTTCAGCCGGAAATCTTTCCGTTACGCCGATATATGAGGCATATGCTGAAGTTGTAAGGCTGCTTCGTGCAGGTCAGCCGGAGCAGGCAAAGGAGATTTTGAAAAATATTCAGCCTGTTCAGGAGGAGATACTGAATTGTATTGAGAAGTATGTGTAATACAGGGTTGTAATTGGTTGTATGCCAGATGTGGCATTTTTTAGATAGGTATGGAGGTTAAGATGGATAAAAAAACGATATTGGTTGTAGATGATATCGAAATTAACCGTGCGATTTTGGCTGAGATTTTTAAAGATGAGTATAATATTTTAGAAGCATGCGGTGGCGCAGAGGCAATTGAAATCATAAATGGTGGAACGGTTGTTTCTGCTGTTCTGCTTGACCTGGTTATGCCTGATGTAAATGGTCTGGATGTACTTAAGGACATGAATGCAACCGGAAAAATTAAAAATATACCGGTATTTCTGATAACAGCCGCAGACAGTCAGGAAATGCTGCTGGAGGGATACAATCTCGGTGCAATTGATATTATCAGAAAACCATTTATGGCGCACTTTTTGAAGCATAGAATTAATAATGTGATTGAACTGTACGGCTATCAAAATGAGCTGGAGGACATTGTGGCAAAGCAGGTGGAACGTCTTAGCCGCATGAATCAATCCATGATAGAAATACCTGCTACCGTTATTGAATTCAGGGATTGTGAGTCTGGAGAACATGTAAAGCGAATCCGTGGCCTTACTAAAATCCTGATGAAGGAAGTAAGTGATATGTATCCGGAGTATCATCTGCCCCAGAGTGAGATTGATAAAATTGTCGCTTCCTCTGTATTACATGATGTGGGTAAGATTTCCATTCCGGATAATATTTTGAACAAGCCGGGGCGGCTCACCAAAGAGGAATTTGAGATTATGAAACAGCACACAGTAAAAGGCTGTGAGATTTTCCAGAAGATTCCGGACATGATGGATGAGGATATTTATAATTACAGCTATGATATCTGCCGGCATCACCATGAGAGATGGGATGGCAGGGGTTATCCGGATGGCTTAAAGGGAGATGATATTTCCATTTGGGCGCAGGTGGTATCCGTTGTGGATGTCTATGATGCGTTAACATCGGAGCGTGTGTACAAAAAGGCATTCAGCCATGAGGTTGCTGTGCAGATGATATTTAACGGTGAATGTGGAGCCTTTAATCCGAAGGTGCTTAAGGCATTTGAGGCTTCCATGGATAAGGTGAAGAAGAGACACTAGGTTGAAAGCATAATGGGAAAAGGAGGAGCAGCTTTTCGAGCTGGCGGTTTGTTTATGGCGGAAAATGATAAAACATTATTAATTGTTGATGATTCGGAAATAGACCGGGCAATACTGAAAAATATTCTTTGGAAGGAATTTAATATTATTGAAGCGGACAGTGGCTATGCGGCACTGGAAATCATATTAAAACAGACAGATTCTCTGGATGCAATATTGCTTGATGTCTCCATGCCTGTTCTGGATGGATTCGGTGTACTGCGGATGATGAAGGAGAACAATATAAGGAATGTTCCTGTGTTTCTGGTTACAGCGGAAGCCACAAGAGATAATGTAGAAAAAGCGACACAGTTTAATATATCTGAATTTATCAGAAAACCCTTCGAGAGGGAGGATATCTTAAAAAGATTAAGGCTCAAGCTTGGAATTGTTTCTGACTATAATTTAACGGCAGAGGACATTGAGGAAACCCAGAGATACATATCGGACTTGAAGTCGGTTTACAACACTTATCTGACAAATGCAGGTCAGGATTGCGGACACTATCAGCGTATTACCGATTTAATGAAAATTTTATTGGAAGAATATGCGCGTGTCACAAAAAAGGAAGAGTTTGATGAAAAGCATATAGAAATAATCAGTAATGCCGGTTATTTTTGCGATATAGGAAATATGATTATTCCAAGCAGGTTCCCAAGAATGATAAAGCAGGATGAGGCAGACAGGGAAGGCGTTCAGAGCCATACGGTGTCAGGGGCGAATATTATACAGTTGAATTACTCAAAGCACTGCAGATATTTTGTGCAGATATGTTCGGATATCTGTGTGCATCATCATGAGCGGTATGACGGAACCGGCTTCCCACATAAAATCGTCGGAGAAAACAATCTGGTCTATACCCAAATCTGCAGACTGGGTGATAAATTTGACAGTATCTTTTTTAAATACCGTGACCATGGAGAAATACAGTTTGACTATGCAATAAAGGAGCTTGAGCAGGACAAAGGCGCTGTGAGTGAAGAGGTTTTTTCACTGCTTACAAACTGTAAATGGGATATTATCCGTTATTATTCCACGACAGATAATGAATAAAACTGATGAGAATAGGGGCAGGAAGACAGCAATGGATGATAAGAAAATTAAAAAATTATTAGGATGGAGTTTTTGCGGTGTTATAATTATATGTATTATTGTGTTTATCTGGCTGACTTATTTTATGTCCAGGAAAACGAAAGAATCTGTTGCAGAGGTGAGCGAAATCTATATGTCTGAGATGAGCAAGCAGATTCAGCAGAAATTTCAATCGATTGTTAATCTGCGTCTGGAACAGGTAGATGGGATTATGAAGAGAACGCCGGAAGAGTCTGTACAGTATGGACGATATATGTTAAACCAGCTTGAAAAAAGCGCGGAGGTAAGAAATTTTATTTATTTAGGATTTTATACAGAGTCCGGCGAGCTGCAGTCCATTTACGGAGGGGATGTGGAGTTTGTTGGTGAAGATGATGTTACAGATTTGCTACAAGCCAATGGAAAAGTGATAAAAAGGGGAATAAATGAAGACGGGGAGACGATTCTCCTTTTGGGCAAACCAGCACATTATCCTTTAGAGGATGGAAGCAGCAGTGTTCTGTTAGTGGCGGGTATTTCTATGGAGTATCTGGATGAGGCTCTTTTTTTGGACGATGCGGGAGCAAATGCATATAGCCATATCATCGATACAGACGGTGTGTTTGTCATCCGCAGCTCCGGGGAATTCAGAAACAATTATTTTCAGCGTATTGAGGAAAAATTTCAAACGCTAAAGGGAAAAGATACGGATGATTATGCCAGGGAATTAAGGCATGCCATGGACAATGGAGAAGAATACGGTACGGAAATTATGGTTGATGGAGAAGAGCGGTATATTTACTGTGCCCCACTTCCGGAAAAATCTACCTGGTATCTGATTACGGTTATGAAGGGTGATGTTTTGAATGAGCCCATTGTTAAACTGGATAATCTGCGTATCGTGGTGATTATAGGGTCGCTGACAGTGATTCTGATATGTATGATTGCCATTTTTGTGTTGTATTACAGGCTGTCGCAGCAGCAGGTACGGGAGCTTGACCGGGTAAGAAAAGAAGCGGTACATGCCAGCAAGGCAAAAAGTGATTTTCTTTCCAGTATGAGCCATGATATCCGGACGCCGATGAACGCCATAATCGGAATGACGGAGATTGCTTTGAAGAACAAACAGGATGAGGTGCGGGTGGAGGACTGCCTGAAAAAAATCAAGTTGTCCAGCAAGCATCTGCTGGGATTGATTAATGACGTACTGGACATGTCTAAAATTGAAAGCGGAAAAATGACTATAAATATGAGCCGTATTTCCCTGCGTGAAACAATGGACGACATTGTAAATATTGTCCAGCCGCAGATAAAAGCTAAAAACCAGTATTTTGATATTTATATCCACAGTATTTTAACAGAAAATATATATTGTGACGGAACACGTCTGAACCAGATTTTGTTAAATCTGCTTTCAAATGCACTTAAGTTTACGCCGGCGGAGGGCAGGATTGATGTACATGTGTATCAGGAAGAGTCACCGATGGGAGAAGAGTATGTACGAACACATTTTGTGGTAGAGGATACCGGGATTGGAATGTCAGAGGAGTTTCAGAAAAATATTTTTGATACCTTTACAAGAGAAAGCTCGGAAAAGGTACAGAATATTGAAGGTACAGGTCTTGGAATGGCAATTACAAAGGCGATTGTGGATATCCTGAAGGGTACAATTGAGGTCGAAAGCGAACTGAAGAAGGGAAGTAAGTTTCATGTTACGCTGGATTTGAAAAAAGCAGAGGCAGAGATTGAAATGAATTTGCCAAATTGGAATGTACTGGTGGTAGATGATAATGAACAGCTCTGTACCAGTGCAGCCAACAATCTGGAAGAGCTTGGTGTCCATGCCGACTGGACAGTGGATGGCAGAGAGGCTGTGCAGATGATAGAGGAAAGGCATGACAAAGATGACGATTACCATTTTGTTTTAATTGACTGGAAGATGCCAAAGATGGATGGTTTGCAGACCATTCATGAGATTCAGAAAAGGGTGGGAAAGGAAATACCTGTATTTTTGATTTCTGCCTATGACTGGAGTGATATTGAAGAGGATGCCCAGGCAGCAGATATTGAAGGGTTTATTTCCAAGCCTTTGTTTAAATCCACGTTGTATTCCCGTCTGGTTCAGTATGCAGAGGGAAATCAGGATAAATCAAACGACAAACAGAGCAAAGAG
Source organism: uncultured Clostridium sp. (assembly GCA_900544905.1). Lineage (GTDB taxonomy): Bacteria > Bacillota > Clostridia > Lachnospirales > Lachnospiraceae > CAG-590. The sequence goes on along the minus strand of UQXF01000063.1, from coordinate 15,522 downwards.
ATAGATTTTACCGGAAAACGGGTTTTGCTGGCAGAGGATATTGATATTAACTGGGAGATTGCAAATGAGATTCTTTTATCCTTTGGATTGGAAGCAGTACGGGCAGAAAATGGTAAGGAATGTGTGGAAATGTTTGAAGCAGCAGAAATCGGTTTCTATGATGCAATATTAATGGATTTGCGTATGCCGGTTATGGATGGATATGAGGCAACAAAGGCAATCCGGGCATTGGAGCGTCAGGATAAGCAGCTTCCGATTATTGCCATGACGGCGAATGCTTTTTCAAGTGATATTCAGGAGTGCCTGGACTGTGGCATGGATGCACATATCGCAAAACCAATTGACACACAAGAGCTTCTTCGTGTTTTACAGAAGTTTTTAGGGGAATAGAAAAATAGACAGATGGGACAGGATATATGAAACGGATTAAACTCACGGTTGCATATGATGGAACCGGTTACTGTGGCTGGCAGATTCAAAAAAACGGAATAACGGTAGAAGAGGTATTGAATAAGACCCTGAGTAAGTTTTTTGGTGAGGAGATAACAGTTATCGGTGCCAGCAGAACGGATTCCGGCGTACATGCCATGGGAAATGTGGCGGTATTTGATGCGGATGTAACAATGCCTCCGGAGAAAATCAGCTATGCCATTAACAATCTGCTTCCAGATGATATACGTATTCAGAAGTCAGAAGAGGTAGAACCGGATTTTCATCCCAGATATTGTGATACGAGAAAGACATATGAATACCGGATATACAATGCACAGTTTCCGGACCCCATGGTACGGCTATATTCCCATTTTGTCTACTATCATTTAGATGAGGAAAAGATGCAGCAGGCAGCGGATTATCTTGTGGGAGAGCATGACTTTAAGAGCTTTTGCACACCCAAAGAGGGTGTGGATAACACAGTGCGGACAATCTACTATATAAATGTTATAAGAGAGGGAAATATGGTTCGTATCCGAATGAATGGAAACGGTTTCCTCTATAATATGGTAAGAATTATTGTAGGTTCTCTTATGAAAGTAGGAATGGGTATGATTCCGCCGGAGCAGGTAAAGGAGATTCTTGAGGCAAAGGACCGTACAAGGGCGGGGCATAAGGCGGCAGCATGCGGTCTGACCCTGGTAGAAGTGGAATATGTATAGCAATTCTTCTACAAGGTGTTGATAACATTTTCATATATTTTGCAGATTGTGGAAAACATAGGAAAAAACATGATTTTTCTGGATTTTTTCGTTGACACTGATATTTATTTATAATATAATAGTTAACTGTGACGATAGGAAAAGACTGTGCAAATACCATTAGCCCCGGTTTTGTATAGTTTTGAAATCACTTGGTTTTCAATTGTCAAACCCACTTCAATTGAGACAATGAGTGATGATAGAAGACGTCAATTTGTACGTGGATAGGGGATTTGTTTCGGACATTGCAATGAACTTAGTGAGTGCGTGCATAAGACTGAAATTTTTTGGATTATTTTAAGGAGGAACACCATGAAGACTTATATGGCAAGCCCATCAACAATTAACAGAGAGTGGTATGTAGTTGATGCTACAGGACATACATTAGGACGTTTAGCAGCAGAAGTCGCAAGTATTTTGAGAGGAAAGAATAAGCCAACCTTTACTCCACATATTGATACTGGCGATTATGTGATTATTGTAAATGCAGATAAGATTAAAGTAACTGGCAAGAAGTTAGACCAGAAGGTATATTATAATTATTCAGGCTATGTAGGTGGTCTGAAGGAGACAACATTAAAAGAGCTTTTAGCTAAGAAGCCGGAAGAGGTAATTCGCAAAGCAATTAAAGGTATGCTTCCAAAGGGACCTTTAGGCCGGGAGATGATTACCAAGCTTCATGTATATGCTGGTCCGGAACATAATCATCAGGCACAGCAGCCTAAGACATTAGAGATTAAGTATTAATTAAGGAGGACAAAGCAGTGGCTAAAACAACAAAATTTTACGGAACTGGTAGAAGAAAAAGCAGTGTTGCAAGAGTATATTTAACACCTGGTACAGGTAAGATTACAATTAATAAAAAAGACATGGATGATTACTTTGGGTTAGAGACATTAAAGCTGATTGTAAACCAGCCATTTGTTGTGACTAATTCAGTTGGTAAGTATGATGTACTTGTAAATGTTCGCGGTGGTGGATTTACAGGTCAGGCTGGTGCCATCCGTCATGGTATTTCAAGAGCATTGTTAGAGGCAGATGCAGAGAACCGTCCGGCATTAAAGAAGGCTGGTTACCTTACTCGTGATTCCCGTATGAAGGAGAGAAAGAAGTATGGTTTGAAGGCAGCAAGACGTGCTCCACAGTTCTCGAAGAGATAGGCAAAAAAATATCGAATATGGATTTCAATCCCCAGAACATTTATGTTTTGGGGATTTTGTCTATTTTTTGTATAAAATGCCAGTTAGATATTTATTGGAAAATGAGTATAACATAAGTAAGAAGTTTGGATGAGCCTCTTACTATTTTGCCGGAATTGCATATTGGCATTTATAAAAAAGGTGCAGATACAAATATTTTTCGCTACCCAGTGAGCGGCTAATAAATGGGTGGGATACGAATATTTGTGCCCCGCTAAATAGCGGGGCACTTTTGTATATAGGAGATATTTTGAATGAATTGAATAAGATAAAATGAGGAAGTATAGATGTTTATGGGTAACTAACATGCAAATGGTTATAAAATGTCGGAAAATTGGGTGCTCCTATGTTGTATTAATAAATTAGACTATTTTCCTGCAGAACACCATAGAACATAGCACGTCCAGAATAATTCCAATATGCACAATCCTGTTCCATAAATAACCATTTTACAGCTAATAAAATGATTTCAATAGGGTGTTCATTACCAGCATAATCATGGAAAGTTGCACCAGATGAGACTAGGGAAACAGGTTTGCAATCATATATTTGTTGCAGTTTTTGTGCGATAGAAGGATATGTGCGAGGAAAATTGGTTTTACAATCAGTTAAAGCATCTATAATGTCCTGATGACTTGGATTGGAATATCTACGATTTTTTTTGAAAAAAAGACCGTCAATATTTACAGTAAAATCAAATCCCTTATTTAGCTGAGTGGGACGTTTGAGAAAAATGCCATAATCGCCAAAACATTCAACATTATATTGATAACGAGATGCATTATCACCAATTCCAGTACCGGGTTTTTCATGTAAAAAAGCCTGAATTAAGTTTTCGCGCATAGTGATTCGGTCACCTGAAGGGAGTGAAAAATCAATTGTTTGTGTCATAAGTAGATACCTCCTGAAAAAATTTAATAATCTCAACATCAAGTACATTAGCAATCTGATTTAAAACAGATATAGATAAACTTTTATTGCATCCTGCCGCTTCAATTTTAGAAAGATAGCTAATGCTGATTTTAGCTTGTTCTGCAAGTTGTACTTGTGTTAATTTAGCTTGTTTCCTATAATGTTTTATATTTGTACCTATAATACGATATAGGTCAGTATCATTTTTAAAATGCATAAGAACGCCTCTTTCACTATTTATGAATATTATCTCATAAGATGCATATTATATAAATTCACTTATAGTGAAAATATGGAAAGGTTATTCCCTTGGGCTTTCGTATAATGGAGCGTTTTTTGCAGGCAGGCTTCGTGAATAAGGAGATTATTATTAAAGAGCAACATAATTGTCATTCTACGGTTATTGGGAAAAAAGAACAATAATTTTCTTTTGTTGGCATATGAGTACATATTTGTATTTCAAAAGTAGATAAATTTGTAAAGAGTGAAAGTTTTGTTGTTATTTTATGTGTTTACAAGTATAATAAATATGTAAAAGATTGTCCTTTTACGGGCATGGAGAAGAGGAATCAGGATGAGTAATTCAAATGTAGCACCATTTGTGAAATGGGCTGGCGGTAAGCGTCAGTTGCTTCCACAGATAAAGGAGAGAATGCCTCAAAAGTATAATCATTATTATGAGCCGTTTATAGGTGGTGGTGCAGTAGTATTTGAATTGCTGCCTGAAAATGCGCTGATAAATGATATCAACAAGGCATTGATAAATGCATATAAACAGATATGTAATGTACCGGAAGCATTTCTGAAGGCTGTAAACAAGCTTGATGAGGAAATGTGGGAGGATGGTAAGGCGTATTATTATTCTCTCAGGGAACATTACAATGATAAGCTTATGAAATCAGAATATGATGTGGAGTTGGCGGCATTGTTTGTATTTATCAATAAGCACTGTTTTAATGGTTTGTATCGGGTAAATGGTAAAGGGTTGTTTAATGTCCCATACAACAATAGTCGCAGGGCGTCTGTTGATGAAGAGGCTATTATGGCGGATTCAAAGTATTTACAAAATATAACTATTATAGACGGAGATTTTCAAGATGCTTGTAAGAATGCAAAGATGGGAGATTTTATATTTCTGGACAGTCCATATGCGCCATTGAATCCCACCTCTTTTGAATCATACACAAAAGAGGGATTTGATGTAGAAAGTCACAAGCGCCTGGCACGGCTTTATGATGAATTGACAGCCAGAGGCTGCTATTGTATGCTTACAAATCACAATACAGAACTGATAAATGAATTATATGGCAACAAAGGCTATAAAATAGATGTTGTAAGTGTAAAACGTATGATTAATTCTGATGCATCCAATAGAGTTGGTGAAGAAGTAATTATATGCAATTATTAGAGGAGTCGGGATAATGGAGAACTTATTTACAAAGAAAGTACCATTATATTTCGAGACAGAAGAATCGCAGTTGGTATTAGGTGATTCTTTTAAAATTCTAACCAAAATAGAACCGGAATCTGTGGATATGATATTTGCAGATCCGCCTTACTTTTTAAGTAACGACGGCATTACCTGTCAGGGTGGAAAAATGGTTTCGGTAAATAAAGGCTCATGGGATAAGCTTTCAGAAAGTGGAACCAGTGGCGAGCAAAAACACAAGTTTAATAGAAAGTGGATTAAGTTATGTAAGAGAGTACTAAAGCCGAACGGCACGATTTGGATATCGGGAACATTACACAATATATATTCGATTGGTATGGCATTGGAGCAGGAAGGCTTTAAGATAATTAATAACATTACATGGCAGAAAACAAATCCACCACCAAACTTAGCATGTCGATGCTTCACACATTCTACGGAAACTATTTTATGGGCAAAGAAGAATGAAAAGAAGTCTCGGCATTTTTTTGATTATCAGAAAATGAAAGAAATGAATGGTGGAAAGCAGATGAAGGATGTGTGGACAGGTTCATTGACCAAGCCTTCCGAAAAAAAGGAAGGAAAACATCCAACACAGAAACCGGAATATTTGCTGGAAAGAATTGTATTGGCATCAACGGAGGAAGGACAAGTTATATTGGATCCGTTTTGTGGTTCGGGAACTACTGGAGTGGAGGCTATACGATTTGGGCGGAAGTTTATCGGAATAGATGTAAATGAAGAATACTTGGAGATATCAAAGAAAAGATTGGAGAAGGCAGCAAATGACAAATAGAGATTTTGATGAATGGCTGAGCAAATTCAGACCGAGTATATCAAGTTATGATTACTATATTGACTTTGAAAAGGTCATAAGAAATGTTGAAGAAATCAAGGTGGAATTGAATATTTTAAATTCTCTGATTGGTTCAAAAAACATTGAGGGAGACTTTGAGAAGATTGTGTCGAAATATCCGGAAACATTGCAGTGCATTCCATTACTACTTGCAGTGAGAGGATATGAGGTTTATGCACAGGATGAAGAAGGTGCGTTCTTGTATAATTTCAAGAAGATGAATTACAGTGTGGAACAGTACAAGGTATTTATGCGTAAGACAGGGTTATTTGATATGATTGCAAATCATTTGGTAAATAATCTTGTGGATTATGCGTTAGGAATCGAAACCGGATTGGATTCAAATGGTCGTAAGAATCGTGGCGGTCATCAGATGGAAGATTTGGTTGAGAAGTACATTGTGGCAGCAGGTTTTGAAAAGGATGTAAACTACTTTAAGGAAATGTACCTAAAGGATATTGAAGAAAAGTGGAATATTGATTTATCAGCACTTTCTAATCAGGGCAAGGCTGCTAAGAGATTTGATTTTGTAATCAAGACAGATAAGATGATTTATGGTATCGAAACAAATTTCTATGGTGGCGGCGGTTCAAAGCTCAATGAAACTGCAAGAAGCTACAAGATGCTTTCACAGGAGGCGGATACTATAGATGGCTTTACTTTTGTATGGTTTACAGATGGAAATGGCTGGAAGAGTGCGAGAAATAATTTGAGAGAGACATTCGAGGTCATGGAGCATATTTATAGTATTGATGATATGGAGAATGGTGTAATGGAAAAAGTTTTATTTTAAAAAATCCGGACAAATGTAACCACAAAATGACAGGAAAATAAACCGAAAATCCGTTACACTCATGTCAAGAGGAAGGAGGAAACGGAATGGAGTGGACAGAAAGTCTGAGAAGTGCAATTGCATATATGGAAGAACATCTATGGTATGTCTCCTGCACAGATTAAGAAGGATGCCCTTAAAATTAAGGTCTTCCTGCCTCTGAAAATCAAGATAGAGATAAAAGGAGGAAGTGACATGGATGTGACGGTCGAAAGAATGAATGGTTTTAAGGTGATTGGTTTTGAAAAGGTATTTTCTACAGAGGATGCCTGGCAAAAAATTCCGCGATTCTGGGATGAATACCGGGAGAAATATTTAGAGCCAATCCTATGGAAAGGAAAGAAACCGGAGAATGAAGTGGAGGAAATGATTCTGAAATGTTCTATAGCGGAATATGGCATTTCTATTGATGATTTGAAGGAAAAGGGAAAGTTCCGCTATATGATTGCAGGAAACTATCACGGTGAGGAAGTGCCGGAGGGGATGAGTGTATATGAGTTCCCGGATATGGACTGGGCAAAGTTTAGGTGTGTCGGTTCCATGCCGACAGCTTTGCAAGTGGTTAACAACCAGATTTTTAAGGAGTGGCTGCCTGGAAATCCGGATTATGACGTTGCAATGTATGTGAATATTGAGTGGTATTCCAAAGGAGATATGGCTGCGTCAGATTATGAGAGTGGAATCTGGCTTCCGGTAAAGAGAAAATAAAAATTAACTTTTTGTTTCAACGATGGTGGACATGTTGTATATTTTAAAAATATACAACATGTCCATTAGTTATGTGAAAAGAGAAAGCCATTGCCGATATTTAAATATATTCAGAAGTTGGGAAATATTGATAAAGCAAAAGTTGAACCTTTTCTAAACTTATGAAACTGTATAAGTGAAGGCTTATATCAGAGCCTGGTATTGACGTCAATTACGGAGGAGAAGCATGAAGTCAGACATCCTGGAAGCATACATAACGGATTACGGAAAGGACCTATATTCCTTTTGCGTGTATCTGACAAGAAATAGAAATGAGGCAGATGATTTGTATCAGCAGACCTTTTTAACTGCCTGTGAAAAGGCCCATGTGGATGAGATAAAGAATCCAAAATCTTATTTCATTTCTATAGCGGTCAATCTGTGGAATAATCAAAAGAGAAAATATCTCTGGAGAAAGAAAAAAGCAGATATTATCTATTTTCAGGATAGTGATTTAGAGCAGCTTGCAGATGCTATGCCGACGGTGGAGGAGCAGGTGCTGCGGCAGGAGGAAATCAAAAGGGTAAGGGAGTATATCGATATGCTTCCGGATAAAATGAGAATAGTTCTCTTATTGTATTATAAAGAAAATATGGCAATAAGTGAAATCTCAGATGTATTAAAAATACCTGCCGGAACAGTGAAAAGCAGAATGCATCAGGCAAAGAGCAAAGTCAGAGAGAGGTTGTTGAGAAATGAAAGATAAAATTGACGTTTTAATTGAAAAATCCTTTGAGGCTGATTATAATCCGGATAAGGAGTTGAATAAAAGGATACTTGAGTGTGCAAAGCGCCGGCAAGGAAACGGAAGGCTATGGCGTCTGCCCAAAGTGTCTGTGGCAGTCATTGCAGTCATTTGTATGGGCAGTGTGGTAGTATATGCGGCAAGCAGTATTATCAGGGAAGTATTTATCACCGAGCATTCTGTTTCGGTTGGAAATCCGGATTATGTAGATGATGAGACGATAGCTGCACCTGAGGAACCGGTTACAACGGAGAGTGTTCTGCATAAAGAAGGAAATGAAAGTGTGAATTGGATTTCTAAGGATGTAGAGGTTGTAAACGGATATGCAACCAATACATATTATGCATATAAGGATTATGAAACTGCCCTGCAGGATTCCGGACTTGATAACTGGTTTAACACAGTCTATGAAAATGAGGAAGCTGTGACTTATGTTGTTACAGAAACGGAAGATTTTGTAGAACGTTGTATTAATGCAGGATTTGTATACGGCGGGGGAAGCTTTTTTCTAAGTGAAGGAATTATGACAGGAAACCTTGCAGAGGATTTAACCAGGAGTGTCCAGCTTGCAAACACGAATAATAAAAGGGATTATACATCTGTATCCGGTCAGGTTTTTACCCTGGTGGACGAGATTACAGAGGATGGTACTGGGAAAAGGGTAAGGACATATGTCATGATAGCATATGGTGATTATGACGGATATATCTGCTTTGAAAATCTGAAGGAGGAGGAAATTTATAAAATACTGGATACACTGGAGTTCAGTAAACATTGATGAAAATGAAAAAATATGGACTGGTTAACAGGGGGATAAAATGAGTAAAAGAATAAAACAATTATTAATCAGTGTGATAATTGCAGGAGGCATTTTACTGGGGCTGCTGGTGTTGTGTGGAATTTCAGTAAAAGGCTATCTGGACAAGGTTCCCAAGCTTATGGTAAAGGGACAAAGAATTGTGGAAGCGGAACAGACACTTGCACTGTCAGACATTGTTGATGTGGAATGTAAGGGAGATTATAGATTAGAGTTAGCAATTGATTCAAAAATTGACGATGCTAAAGTAAGCGAAGACAAGCAATCGCTTTTTGTTGGAAGTAACTCTGGAAATATCAGGGTAATTATTTCCGGATATGGAGAGGTCACAGAATTTGTTTCAGAAGAGACTGTAATTCATGTGAGCTTAGGTGCACAGGAGAGAAAGGAAATGAAGGAACGTGCAGCTAAGATTGCTCAGAAGGTTGACACATATATAACCTCGAAGGAGGAGTATAATAATGTTAAAAAGGACTCTTCGATGGATAATGTGGATTGCAGTAATATTATATTAGAGCAGGCAATTTATGACAGCAAAATCTATTATGATGATAATCAGGAGTTCGATACCCAGTTGGATATGAAATATAAAAAAGAGGATGGAACACCGCTCTATCTACATGTCCAGTATGGGCAGGTCGGTGGAGAGGATTATTTGGAAATCGGGGAAAGGGATATGTTTAAAACATCCAGCTGGTGCGTTTCGGGTCAAAATGATGCATATATAAATATTGGTGACAATGTATACGCCAGACTGCACGATGTGATAGATGGAGAGGTGATGGATTTGGGATGCTATAACTACATGTTTTTCATTGATGAAAATTAGTAAAATCATGCATCTGGCGCAGATATTATTTTGTGACAGTAAAAACCCAGTCACCTTCTTTGGAATCCTTTTTGATTCCAACTCCAGAATAGTTTTCTTCTAATCCGATAACATAGCAGCGATTGTCAGCGTCTGTTATCTCAAGAAGATATCTGCAGCTATATTCATTTTCACCCACCATCTGAGCCTGCACAATAGTGCTAATAGGAAGGCCTGATAAAGATAGAAAATCTATGATGGAACAAGCATACTTTTCGTTATCATCTGTGTTAAGTGCTTCTGCAATGCAGGAAATATTGTCTTTATTTGATAGAAGGGGCGTTTGCTCTTCTTCTATAATTTGTTCTGTAATATTTCCAGAAGGTGTGTTTGACTGCGTTGTTGCATTGGTAATATTGTTTGCTGTACCGCATCCACTTAGAATGATTAATAAAGAACAGCCAACTAATAATGTTATTTTTTTGTTCATTTTCTACTCCTTAATAATTCACCGTGAAGACCCATGCTCCGTTTAATGAATCTTCCTTTATTCCAATTAATCCATAGCGTTCATTCATGCATATTACATATATTTTTCCGGTGATATCTTCAACTTCCAATAAGTATGGACCGATCATTTGAGCACGAGCGATAGCTTTTACAGGAAGACCAGACATGCCTAAATATTCAGATATATACGTAGCGTGTTTTGTTTTATCTTCATCAGGAAGTGCTTGCGCGATACATAAAATACTAGGGGACTGCATTACTTCGGGAGAGGTGTCCTTTAAATGGTCTGGTTCATTTTGTGGTTGCTTTTTGTTTTTTCGTTTTATCCATTTTCCAATCATTTTTGACCTCGTTTAATACTTTAGGCTTTCAAGATCCCGTGCATCTATTTCGACGCCTTGTTCTCTATATAGGTCAAAATCATCTCCTGAAGAAACATAGTTGTCAAAATTGCATTCCCATCTATCAAGGGTTTCCTGGGTAACAATGAATTTTTCGGGATGTTCTACAGCTTGATGTTGATATGCGTGGCGAAGCTCATGGACAACTGTATTCATTAAGTCATAGGAGTTTGAGCGGTTATTAATAATATACTCATTAATATTTATTCTCTGCTTGCTGTTTGTGTATGAACCATAGTTGATAGTACCTCCACTCGGTGGAGTGTTTGTGAAATTAATTGTTGTATTTATATCAACACCGTATATTTCTGCGACATCATTCATAAAATCATTTAACATTTGTTTTCGCCCGTCAGCATCAGCAGCATTCCAGGCTGCTTCTGAGTATTGGGATTGTGCTAGGAGTGCTGCAATTTGCTCTTTCATATAGCAATCTTGTGCATATTCCTCTTCCTGGCTTGTGTCATAATATGCGGAGTCCTGATAGCGTTCATCGCCTACGTTAAGAGCTGCTAATATTTTTTGAAATAAATTTCGTTTATCTGAGGGAATATCACAAATTGTAGATTCACAGCTGATGTATTCCTGGGCAATCATTTCTAAAGCCTTATGCATATTGTTTGCTTTTGTTGCTGAGTCTAAAATCTGTTCATATACAGTATCTAATGTCTTAATAACAGCAGAAAAGGCGCTCTGGCTTGCCAGCTTGTTTTTTACTGCCTCTACGTTGCTTCCATAGTTCTTAAGTTTATTATAACTATTTTCTAAATCCTGTGCGGTACTTTTTAATTTTGGGGGATTGACTGTAAAATTACTCATTTGCACTCCTTTCCTTTATACAATTACTGTATTGATATACAAACCAGCGGGTAATAGAATGAATTGTTTCTATATCTACAGAGAGATTTTCCTGTATGGTTAATGTGAAATCAGAGTCCTTTTCTTCACTGGTTTTGCCCTCTACATTAATTAAACTATTTTGTTCAGCAGATTTTTTTAAAAACGATGTGATTCCACCGATTACCATTGGTATATGCGGCAGCCAGCATATCTGATATATACTATTGTATAGGTGAGTGTAAATTAAAGTGTTATTATATGCGTAAAAATTTACGGACTCTTTCTGCAAGGGTGAGTCGGAATTTTTATGTAACGTGAGAACAAAATCTGCATTTGCAATAGAATAAAAAATTAAATGTGCATGTTTATCCATTATTGCTTCGTCTGTTTCATCAAGAACAAATAAGTTTTGTTCTGTAAGAGTTTGTATAAAGTTTTGCTCTTGTAAATTTATGTGTTCTATATTGGTTGAACCTTTTTCTGATGTTTTTTCATTCGCATGCTTAGCACTGACCAGTTGTATCAGTTGTTTATAGTCCTGTTCCTGTAATTGTATCATGTTACCTCCTAAGATTTTTTTCATATTATACAATTTTGTAAACTTTTAATGTTTATTTTAGGATGAATAACCAGTTTTTAGGATGAACAACCAGCTTTGATAACAGCTGCAGGTGCAACGCTCGAATGTAAAACGAGGTTCCCGTTTTGTAAACAATTTTCTCGTTTATGTCACATCGCAGAATTATTCCTCAACCGGAACTGTTTCGGTGTGACATCGTGGTATTTCTTAAAATTCTTAATCATATGACTGCAATCCGAGAAGCCGGTTTCCTGACTGATATAATTCAAGTCAAAATCGGTGAAAAGAAGGAAGTCCTCTACCTTAAAAATCCGGAACCGTTCAATATATGTCTTACAACTTACTCCATAGATGGACTTAAATTTTTTCGCAAAACAGGAATAGCTCATCCCGCATTTCTGGGCAAGCTCATTTACCTGAAGGCAGTCTTTGATATGAAGGTCAATGTATTCGGTAATACTGTCGATATCATAGGGTGCATTTTGATGGAACAGGTTATTTTCTATTGAAAAGCCGGAGCATTGCCATTGCCGGATAATTTTCATAATGAGATTGTACAGATAGGTCTGGATTAATAAATCATATCCGTAATTTTTTTGGCTTAACTCTTCAACACACTTTAAAAATAAATCTTTGCATTCCATATGTCCACATACTTTTGCGTCAAAGCATACGGGCATGTTTTTTTCTCTTGCATTTTTTAAAATGCTGTTTAGCTTTGGTGAATAAGACGGCGTGGCGCTTAAGCGGTTGATATCAAATTTCAAAACAGCATATTTTACAGGTTCACCGTTGACAGAGAAAATGGAGTGGATTGCCTTTGGGTGAAAAAGAATCATAGCGTCCTTTGGAACAGTATATTTGTCTGCTCCATCGTACATTTCTGCTGTTCCCTCTAAAATATAAATCATTTCCACAAAATAGTGCCAATGAGGTCTGATGGGAAATGCGTTTGTTTCTGTATCAAAAATAAAACATTCAAATGGCATATTGAGTGTATCAGACGCTTCAAATAATGTGTGCATGTTTGTTCTCCTGAATAGATTTTTACAATTTTTTGATAGGATTATTATAGCATATATATCAGAGAAATGTTTAAATGAAAAATCATTGTGGGAAAGGAAGGCATATCATTATGGCGCAGCTTGTTAAAGACATGACACAGGGAAAGGTGACACCGTTATTACTAAAATTTATGCTTCCAATGCTTTTGGGGAACTTGTTCCAGCAATTGTACAATGTTGCGGATAGTGCTATTGTCGGTCAGCATGAGGGGGCAAATGCACTGGGGGCAATTGGGTGTACCGGTTCCCTGACTTTTTTGTTTTTTTCCTTTTGTAACGGGCTGGCATCCGGCGCAGGAATTATTGTGGCACAGCATTTTGGTGCAGGAAATAAGGAAGAGGTAAAGAAGACCCTTGCCAATTCGTTTTATATAGTGGTGCTTTCGGGAATCCTGTTAAGTATTCTGGGCTTTTTGCTCACAAGACCGGTACTGGAATTGCTGGAAACGCCCAGAAGCCAGCTGCAGGATGCAGTGGACTATATGCAGATTATCTGTGCCGGTACAATTGCGGTTGCGGTATATAATTACGCCGCCCAGGTAATGCGGGCATTGGGGGATTCCAAAACACCGCTGATTTTTCTGATTGTGGCGACAATTATAAATGTTGCCCTGGATTTTCTGTTTGTGGTAACAATGGAAATGGGTGTAAAGGGAGCAGCGTATGCCACTATTGTGGCACAAAGCATTTCCGCAATTGGCAGCCTTCTCTACGGTGCGGCGAAAAATCCGTATTTCCGGCTGAAAAAAGAACATTTGAAAATTAGTTACAGAATCTGCCTGCTCTGTTTTAAGGTGGGAATGCCATTGGCAGTACAAAGTATGCTGATTGCGGTTTCCTGTGTTGTATTGCAAAGGTTTGTTAATGGGTTTGATGAGGCGGTAGTCAGTGCTTTTACAGTGACGACCAGGGTGGAACAGCTTGTACAGCAGCCATTCAATTCCCTTGGCATGGCAATCGCCAATTTTACGGGGCAGAATATGGGAGCGGGAAAAAGTGACCGGGTACGGACTGCCTTAAAAAAGAGTGCATGGATTACAGCCATTATAAGCCTGACTATGCTGTTTGTCTGCTATTGTGGCGGAAATCTGATTGTGGGCTGTTTTGTGAAGGAAGCGGAGGTTATAGCAATTGGTACAACCGGGCTCAAAATTACAAGCCTGATGTTTTTCCCTCTCGGGTTAATCTATATTACCAGAGGACTTTTAAACGGGGCAAATGATACATTTTATGCAATGATAAATGGTGCAATAGAGGTGTGTGGCAGGATTGGCTTTTCATTTATTCTTGTCAAACTTTTCCCCATTGGTATCTGGGCAGTGTGGCTTGCCACGGGGCTTACCTGGACCATTACGGGAATTGCGGGATTTATCCGGTATAAGCAGGGAAAATGGCTGGAGATGAGAATTACAGCTTGAACAACAGCTGTTTTATATATGCCTAAGCCGGCAGAACAGGGTTTTCCATTTACAGAAAATGTGCTATTATGCTAATGATAAAAAATATCAATAAGCAACGTGTAAGAGCATGTCAGTGAACAGTATTTACATGGGGCTTACAGAAGATAAATTGAGAGGACTGTGGCATTATGACATTAAAGGAACTGGAATTGGGAAACACTGCGGTGGTGACGGTTGTTGGAGGAGAGGGCTCCTTAAGACAGCATTTTCTGGACATGGGTGTCATACCGGGGGCAGAGGTTACCCTTGTGAAATACGCACCTATGGGAGACCCGATGGAATTGCGCATACATGGATATGAGCTGACCCTTCGTCTGGCAGATGCAGCCAGGATTGAGGTGGAGCCGGTGAAGGCTTCCGAGAGTGGCGAGGCAGAGGGAAAAGGCACTGTTTCCCAGGCGGATAATAAAAAGAGGTCTCATCGCCAGGAGCATCCGGGTCTTGGCGAGGGTGGAAAATATCATGTGAAGGCAGATGAGAATCCGCTGCCCAAGGGAACAAAGCTGACCTTTGCTCTGGCAGGCAACCAGAATTGTGGAAAGACTACACTGTTTAATCAGCTAACCGGGGCAAACCAGCATGTGGGCAATTTTCCCGGAGTGACAGTGGAGCAGAAGAGCGGCACCATTCGGGGAAACCAGAATACACTGGTTACGGATTTACCGGGAATTTATTCCATGTCACCGTATAGCAGTGAAGAGATTGTGACAAGAGAGTTTATTATAAAGGAAAAGCCCACAGGAATTATTAATATTGTGGATGCAACCAATATTGAGAGGAATTTATATCTCACCATGCAGTTAATGGAGCTGGATGTACCAATGGTGCTGGCGCTTAACATGATGGATGAGGTGCGGGGAAATGGCGGTTCGGTATATATCAATGAGCTGGAGGAAATGCTGGGAATTCCGGTGGTTCCTATCTCTGCAGCAAAAAATGAAGGTATAGATGAGCTGGTAAGCCATGCCCTGCATGTGGCACAGTATCAGGAACGGCCGGGGCGGATAGATTTTTGCGATAAGGATGACAATGGTGGAGCGGTACACCGCTGTCTGCACGGTATTATTCATCTGATTGAAGACCTGTCTCTTATACACATCTCCGAGCCCACGAGACTCGACGTCATCTC
>UQXF01000062.1 GCA_900544905.1 uncultured Clostridium sp. | reverse complement strand
GGGCTCGGAGATGTGTATAAGAGACAGAATTAAGAGTTATGAAGCATATTATAGGGGGATTATTATAATGAAAAAGAGAGACAGAGGTATGATAAGAAGAGTCTTTACAATGGTTATGGTATTTGTAATGATGACTTCGATTATAACCATTCCCAAAATGACATCCTATGCGGCAGGAGGAACTGTGAAGAGCGTTACCGTTACAAATCTTCCTGCAAACCAGCTTACCCTTAAGAAGGGGAAGAGCTTTACCTTAAAGCATAAGGTGGCGGTAAAGGGAAAGATATCTAAAAAGGTTGCATACAAGACGAGCAACAAAAAGGTGGCAAAGGTTTCCTCAAAAGGAAAGATTACTGCAAGGAAAAAGGGAAAGGCAACCATAACGGTTTACGCAAAGGCAAATAAGAAGAAGCTGTGCAAAATTAAGGTGACAGTTGGTACGCCCGTTACCGGGGTGACACTTGACAAAGCATCGGCAACGCTGGTAAGGGGGAAAGAGCTTACCCTTAAGGCAATTGTTGCACCGGCAAAGGCAAGCAATAAGGCAGTCATATGGGAGAGCTCGGATACAAGCATAGCAACGGTGTCCACAAAGGGCGTGGTGACAACAAAAAAAGCAGGAACTGTGAATATAACAGCGATGGCTAAGGACGGTTCCGGCAAGAAGGGAACATGTACAATTAAGGTCATGAATCCGCTTACAATCACTTCATTGAAGGCTGTGGAGGAATGCAAGATTCAGGTTACGCTGTCGGATGCATATAAGCTTGCGGCAGGTGATTTTGCTGTTATGACAAAGGAATTTGCGGCTGGAAGCTACAGAAAAAGCTGTACGATAGAAAAGGTATCTACAGCGGATAATAAGACCTATACCATTACGCTTAATAAGAATACACCGCTTTATGAAAATCATTATGTACGGGTAAAAATTGCAAAGTACAATATATATAAGGAAGGCATCTACAGCGCAGGCGTTTTCAATTATATAAGTGAAAGTATGTCAACATATAAGCTGGGCGCAGCGATAGAGCCCTTTGATTATACTTTAAGTGGTTATGGTTTCTCGTCAGTTTCCGTAACCGGTGTTCCTGCGGGAATAAAGTATATGATGGTAAGCAAAGAAAATACGGAATACATCCGTTTTTATGGCACACCGGCAAAGGCGGGCAAATTTACCACGGTTATAAAGCACACGGATGAGCTTGGTAACACTTACACGAGGAATATAACATGGCTTATATATGATGATGCCCATATATATGCTGCTTCAACACCATCCTATAGCATTGCCTCCTCAACAACCAAATATTTTAATGGGAAAATCAGTGCGGCCGGAGGAAGTGGCAGCTATACGTATACATTTAAGGATGGTAAAACGACAGCCTCAGGTGACGGATATTCGCTTCAACTGAATGCAAAGAGAGTTTCTGCAAAGTTTGTAAAGGCGGGAACCTATAAGTTTACGGTGATTGTTACGGATGCCGAGAATACTAATCTTACAGCCACGACGGAGATAGTATTTAATGTAAAAGAGGGAAGAGAAGTGCTGATACGTGTACAGGATTCCAGCGGAAATCCAATCCCAAAAGCATATGTCAGGCTCACAAATAAAGATAAATCAAATAAATATTCGTCAAGCATTTCAGGCTATGCTGGTTCAGCCGGAACCATGAAAGCAAATCTTAGCGATGGAACATATACGCTTGCGGCAGGCTCTGACTACTATAGCCATTTTCGTTATGAGTATTCGCTGACAGTAAATGGGGATAAGGAATCTATTATAAAGCTTCCTTTGTATAAGGTAGCAGTTGCACTTGAGAATACGGATATACCAGCCAGTGAATACGGAAAATGGTATGATGAAATGGGTCAGTGTGTTGGAGAAGGAGATGTGCTGTATCTGGAAAAGGGAAGTTATAAGCTCAAAATGACTACCACAGGTGAGACAGCGTATAATGCAACACTTTCCGTAACAGTAAATGGACAATTATCCGTAACGGCAAAGGTGTCGGAATAAGAACAGGAAAACCATTCATCTGACAAGCCGAAGCAATCAGAAAGGGTATGTCATGAATAGACGAACATTGAGGGTATTGGAATATTATAAAATTATAGAACAGTTAACAGGGTTTGCAACCTGCCCCGCAGGCAAGCGCATGTGTGAGCGGCTAAAGCCCTCTGTGGATAAGACAGAGATTGAAAAAAACCAGGAGGAGACAGCAGACGCACTGACGAGGGTATACCAGCATGGAAGTCTTTCTTTTTCAGGGGTATATCCCATCGGCGAAGCTATGAAGCGTGTGGCGGTAGGAGCGGCATTATCTGCCAGTGAGCTGCTGGACATAGCGAAGCTTCTCAGGGTAGCGGAGAATGCAAGACAGTATGGGGAACAGGTGCAGGATAAGGATGATTCCGGCGTGAACACCAGACAAGATTCTCTGACAGGGTATTTTGAGAGCCTGATGCCGCTGCAGCATCTGGCAAGGGAAATTAACCGCTGCATTTTATCGGAGGATGAGATTGCAGATGATGCGTCTTCTGCCCTTAAGGATATCCGGAGAAGCATGAAGGCAGCGAATGGAAAAGTGCATGAGGTGTTGAACGGGATTGTGGCAAAGCAGACTAACCAGGCGATGTTACAGGATTCCATTGTCACAATGCGGAACGGGCGCTATTGTATTCCGGTTAAAGCAGAATATAAGGGACAATTTCCGGGAATGGTACATGACCAGTCCTCCACGGGTTCTACTTTTTTTATTGAGCCCATGGCGGTGGTGAACCTAAACAATGAGCTGAAGGAACTAGCGGCGAAGGAAGCCATGGAAATTGAGAAAATACTGGCAGGCTTAAGTGAGCAGGTGGCACTCTCCAGGGAGAGCATCGAGATGGATGTAGAGCTTTTGACAAAGCTGGATTTTATCTTTGCCAAGGCGGCTTTTGCCAAATCCTATGACGGGACACAGCCGGAATTTAACGATAAGGGAATCATTGAAATCAAGCAGGGCAGACATCCGCTGTTGGAGAAGCATTCGGTTGTTCCTGTTGATATCCGGTTAGGCAGGGATTTTACAATGTTAATTATCACGGGTCCGAATACGGGAGGTAAGACGGTTTCCCTGAAAACACTTGGATTATTTACACTTATGGGACAATCCGGACTGCATATTCCGGCATTTCAGGGCTCCAGGCTTTCGGTATTCCGGGATGTGTTTGCGGATATCGGGGATGAGCAGAGCATTGAACAGAGCTTAAGTACTTTTTCATCCCATATGTCCAATATCGTATATATTATGAAGCATTCGGCAGAGGATACGCTGGTTCTTTTTGACGAGCTGGGAGGAGGAACGGACCCGGTAGAGGGCTCAGCACTGGCAATTGCCATTTTAAATGAGCTGCATAACCGGAATATCCGGTGTATGGCAACAACCCATTACAGTGAGCTTAAGACCTTTGCCATGATTACAGAGGGAATCGAGAATGCCTGCTGTGAATTTGATGTGGATACGTTAAGTCCTACCTATCATTTACTGATTGGAATACCGGGCAAGTCCAATGCCTTTGCCATCGCAAAGAAATTGGGGCTGGCAGATTCCGTAATTGAGAGTGCAAAATCCCAGATGGATAATGACGCCATTGATATGGAAGCGATTCTTGCAGATTTGGAGAACTCCAAGCGTACCATTGAACAGGAGCAGCAGGAAATTGCAGCCAATAAGGAAGAAATACAGAAATTGAAAAACCGTCTGGCATCCAAGAATGAGCATATTGAACAGCGCAGGCAGGATATACTGCGCAATGCGAGAGAGGAAGCGAGAGATATTCTGGAGGAGGCGAAGGCATTCGCAGATGCCTCCATCCGGAAGTACAATAATTGGGAGAAAAAACCGCAGACTGCAAGCAACAAGGAGATGGAAAAGGAGCGCGGCGAAATCCGGGCAAAATTAAATGCGGTAAATGGCAAGCTGGAATACCAGGCGCCGAACCGCAAATCCAAGCACAAACCGACAGACTTCCGTTTGGGAGACACGGTACATGTAATCAGTCTGAATCTGAATGGTACGGTGCGCTCCCTGCCAAACCAGAAGGGGGAAATGACGGTACAGATGGGCATTTTGCAGAGCACGGTTAAGATAAGCGATGTGGAGCTGGTGGAGGAAGAGAAAAAGCAGCCGAAGCAGCAAAAAACTGCACAGTACCGCGCCTCTGTGAATAAGGCAAAGTCCATAAAGCCGGAAATCAATTTGCTGGGTATGACAGTGGATGAGGCAGTTATGGAGCTGGACAAATATCTGGATGATGCCTGCCTGTCACATTTAAACCAGGTACGGGTGGTGCATGGAAAAGGAACCGGAGCATTGCGGAAGGGAATCCACGAATATCTGAAACGGCAGCCTTATGTGAAATCCTTCCGCTTGGGAGAATTTGGCGAAGGGGACGCAGGCGTTACCATTGTAGAGCTGTAGGAGAGAACCGGGTATACAAATGACAGGACAGAGGCTAAAGGATTGGAGGCAGGAATGGATAAGAAAAAAATATTGATAGTAGATGATGATGAAAATATTGCAGAGTTAATTTCCCTATATCTGATAAAGGAATGCTTTGATACGGAAATAGCGTTAAACGGAGAAGAAGCCCTTGAAAAGTTCAGGGTATACCAGCCACAGCTGGTTTTACTGGATATTATGCTGCCGGGAATTGATGGTTATGACGTTTGCAGGGAGATTCGGAAGGACAGCAATGTACCCATCATTATGCTTTCCGCAAAGGGGGAAGTATTTGATAAGGTGCTGGGCTTAAAAATTGGCGCAGATGATTATATGGTAAAGCCCTTTGACTCTAATGAACTGGTTGCAAGGGTACAGGCTATTCTGCGGAGAGTAACCCAGAAGGAGGACAGTTACAATACCGTACCGGCTGAGGAACAGGGCGAATGTGTAAAATATGATGGACTGACCGTTAATCTCACCGGATATTCTGTTATTTACAATGGGAATATGGTGGAAATGCCGCCGAAGGAATTAGAGCTTCTTTATTTCCTTGCCAGCAGCCCGAATCAGGTATTTACAAGAGAGCAGCTTCTGGATAAAATCTGGGGATACGATTATATTGGAGATACGCGGACTGTGGATGTACATGTCAAACGTGTCAGGGAGAAGATAAAGGATGGAAGCAACTGGTCTATCGCAACTGTATGGGGAATCGGATATAAGTTTGAAGTAAAATAGCCGGGGTGAAACAGATTGAAACGTACATTTTTTGATAAAGTAATTTTGGTGATAATTGTACTGCTGATAGGGGTGTTTCTTGCCCTTGCAAGCTATACCACTTATGCAACGCAGAAGGTTTTGGTGGGGGAGAAGCAGAGTAACCTGATTAATGAGGCAACCCTTTTATCAGAGCAGACCATTTCTTCGTATATTCAGGGAATTACGTCCCTTGAATATTTGCAGATACGTTTTAATGAATTTGAGGATACCCTGAAAACCAGCGTGTGGTTTTTTTCGGCAGACGGGAATCTGATTGCGGCGTCAAATCCCGATAATTATAATAATCTGCCTAAGAATATAAAGAATCTGGAAAAGAATATGAATCTGGAAAAAGGGTTTACCCAGACGGGAAACTTTAATAATATATTCGGCAGCACGATGATTAGTATCGGAATACCGATTTACACAGAAGAGACATTGAAGGGGTATCTGATTTTACATACCTCCATGACTGAGCTGGACAGCCTTCAGGATAATATATTGGGAATTATGTATATGCCATTCCTGGTGATGATTCTGGTGGTAGGAATTGTGCTGGCGTATCTGTCCGGAACCGTGCTTCGTCCCATTGCGAAAATTAATAATACCGCCAGGGAATATGCAAAGGGGAACTTTGAGGCAAGAACAGGGGTAAAACGGAAGGATGAGCTGGGAGAGTTGTCGGATTCACTGGAATACATGGCAAGCGAGCTGAGTAAGCTGGATGAATACCGCAAGAATTTTATAGCCAATATATCCCATGATTTCCGCTCGCCTTTGACATCCATCAAGGGATATCTGGAGGCAATGCTGGATGGAACCATACCGGTTGAAAAATATGACCGGTATCTGAATATTGTGTTAAATGAATCGAAGCGGCTGACAAAGCTTACCAGCAGTTTACTGGAATTAAATGATTTTGATACATATGGACCGATTTTGAAGCGCCAGAGCTTTGATATTGTAGATGTCATCAAGGAGACAAGAAATACAGTAGAGGGTATCTGCGAAGAAAAAAATATTGATTTCCGCTTAAAATGTCCGGCAGAGGATACCATAGTGTATGCGGATAAAATGAAAATTGGGCAGGTTGTGTATAATCTGATTGATAACGCAATTAAGTTTAGTCCCCAAAACGGAAGGATTACCGTTACGGTATACGACAAAAATGGAAAATTATTTGTCTCCGTGAAGGATGAGGGGCCCGGTATTGAGAAGGATAAGCAGAACAAGGTATGGGACCGTTTTTATAAGACGGACTCATCCAGAGGCAGGGATAAGCAGGGAACCGGTCTGGGATTGTCCATTACCAAAGAGATTATCAAAGCACATAATGAGAATATTAATCTGATTAGTACCGAAGGGGCAGGCAGTGAGTTTGTATTTACCCTGACAAAAGAAAGTAACCGTGAGGGTGGACAGATAGGATAGAAGTCGTTATAGTAAGGTGTATAGCATGTCAGGAAAGGAGAGAGCGGATTATTCCGTGGAAAAAAATGCGATTTATAAAAGAATTACGAGAAGGAGATATGATTTCTTCAATCTATTTATGTAAGGACAAAAAAATGTTACAGACAAAGGCAGGCAAGAATTATTATTCCATGCAGCTGCATGATAAAACCGGCTCTGTGGATGGTAAGGTGTGGGATTTGTCAAATGGAATTGAACATTTTGAGTCTATGGATTATATTCAGGTAGATGCACAGGTAACCAGCTTTCAGGGAACCCTGCAGCTGAATATCCGGCGTATCAGAAAAGCGGCAGAGGGAGAATATGACCCGGTGGACTACATGCCATGCTCCAAACGGAACCTGGATGAAATGTATGACGAACTGGTAACCATGATACATACGGTAAAGGAACCGCATTTATTAAAGCTGTTGCAGATGGTGTTTACGGAGGACACAGATTTTATCAAGGCGTTTAAGCTTCATTCGGCGGCGAAGACCATGCATCACAATTTTGCAGGAGGTCTGCTGGAGCACAGCCTTTCCGTTGCCCGGCTATGTGATTTTTATGCAAAGAGTTATCCGGTGCTGAACCGTGATTTGCTGGTGACTGCGGCTCTTTGTCATGACATTGGCAAGATGAATGAGATTTCGTCTTTCCCGGAAAATGATTATACGGATGAGGGACAGCTTATCGGGCATATTGTAATGGGAACCATTATGATGGATGAGAAGATTAAGCAGATTGACGGGTTCCCGGTTAAACTGGCAAATGAATTGAAGCATTGTATCTTATCCCATCATGGAGAACTGGAATATGGTTCGCCAAAGAAGCCTGCGCTGATAGAAGCAGTGGCGCTGGCGTTTGCCGATAATACAGATGCAAAGCTGGAGGGCTTTGTTGAAATGCTGGACAGCAACAGCGATAAGGGTGATGAATGGCTGGGGTACAGCCGCATGTTTGAATCGAATGTGCGGGCAACATCCAAATAATGAATAAAGAAGAGGCTGCCACATCAACTGATGTAAATCAGATGGTGTGGCAGCTTTTTTTGTTGCCAGGCATATGAGAAAATGCTTCGGTGGACTATTTTTGAGTGCGGTTTCAACGGCCTTTTAATGGTTCCGTGCCATGAAACAGCTCAGATGGCAATTTCATGGCATGGCTGGAACCAGATAAAAGTAGTCTCCTTTTTCTGTGCTTATAATGACTCCCAAAATAGGTTCTTCCATGTTGACTGCAAGATAAAGGTGAGAATCTACGGATAAGTAGATGCCGTTTACATATAGATAAAAATACCAGTCTGTGCTTTCTCCTCCACGAGCGACACTCCATTTTTTGTTATCTATATTGTAGGCATAGACTTTGTAATTCTTTTGTTCTATTGCTTCCAGCAGGGTTGCCTTATGGTTTTCTATATGGTGGTATCCCAACAAAGCTGCTGCCGTCATAATCACAAGAAATAAGACAGATAATAACAGTGCCAGTAAAGGGTTGTCAGGCAGGCTTTGACGCATAACATCCAGACTCTTAAAAATGGTGTACAGCACAGTTATCAGTATAATAATAAGCACAATAGTGCTTTTTTTAGATTGTCCGCCGGAAATACGGTTCATTAGATATTCCTGTTGGGACA
Organism: uncultured Clostridium sp.; assembly: GCA_900544905.1. Classification (GTDB taxonomy): domain Bacteria; phylum Bacillota; class Clostridia; order Lachnospirales; family Lachnospiraceae; genus CAG-590. The sequence goes on along the minus strand of UQXF01000062.1, from coordinate 12,557 downwards.
AAGTGAGATTCCGCTCCTCTCCCCGTTTCAGCGGAAGGGAATAGCGGGAATCCAGTCTGGCTCCGTCATGCTGTGCAGGATAAACAGTTGCCGGACTGATACGCTCCCCGTCATATGGATATTGGTGAAAATCAAAAAATTGGTTATTCATAATGTAAGAATCCTTTCTTTTTTTGAAGCTATAATTATTAATATTCTATCATGTGTGATGTCTTCTGAAATCAGGAAAAGGTTAAATTTGGTATAAGAGTTTGTTAATTTTTTGTGTGCTGTTTTAAATACAAACTAGATATAAAATAATCCCCCTTGACCGTGATTTTGTATATAGAAATAATTTACATGTATTTAACAAAACTATGTATTTTGAATTTATCTAAGCAATGTATACTAAACCAAATACCTGTGCAGGTGCCATGATTGGCTCATTGTTCGCGGGAATAAGATTAGACAAACAATCAATTATTTTCGGATTTTGATTGTAAGTGTTTAGGAGGTTTATATGAAGGCAAACAAAAAAATTGTGGGATTGTGCTTAATCAGCCTGTTCTTAGGAGTTACAGGCTGCATGGGAACGGAGGATACTCCGGTGCAGGGGCAGGTGGCAGGACTTGATAAGTTAGGAGAGATTCAGGTTATTTCCAGAGAGGATGGTTCCGGTACTCGTGGTACATTTGCCCAGTTGGCAGGTTTTGACCAGAGTAGTGAGGATAAATCAGATTTAACCAGAGAGGATGCAGTCATCAAAAATAATGCAGAGGAAGTGATTGAGGTTGTAAAGAATGAGAATGCCTCAATCGGATATGTCTCTAAAGGTGCACTGACAGATGATTCGGAAGTAAAAACCTTGAGTATTAATGGAATTGGAGTGGATACGAGGAATCATAATTATCCATTAAGCCGTTCCTTTTATATCGTATATAGTGGGAAGCTTTCAGAGTTAGAGCAGGACTTTCTCACATATGTGCATGGTGCAGGACAGGAGATTGTGGAGAAGTCCTACGTTCCTGTGGCAAAGAGCAGCACCTTTTTATCCAATAAAGCAAAGGGAAAGATTGAGATAACCGGTTCTACTTCGATGGCACCTTTAATGACAGAATTAGCCGAAGCGTATATGGCATTAAATCCCAATGCAATTATCACTGTTGTTGAGACGGATTCCACGGATGGAATTAACAAGGCTATGACCGGAGAATGTAATCTGGGTATGTCATCCAGAGATTTAAAGGATTATGAAAAGGAATTACTGGATTATGAAATTATTGCCAATGATGACATTGCAGTAATTGTCAATGCGGATAATCCGCTGTCTGATATTACATTAGATTGGTTGAAACGTATTTATGTCGGAGAAGTGCAAAAGTGGGAAGAGTTAAATAACTAATCATCGCAGATTGTGATGATATTACATAGAAAACAAAAAAATATGCTTTGTAAATGAACAAATGAGAGGAGATTAAAATGAGCGATAATTTACAGATTATATTTGGACTGTTTGGAGGGCTTGCAATATTCATTTATGGAATGAATTTAATGAGTGAGTGCTTACAGAAAGCTGCTGGAGAGAAGATGAAGAGCATTTTGGCAATGCTTACAAAAAATCCTTTTCTTGGGGTTCTTGCAGGATTGATTACTACAGCAGTCTTACAGAGCAGCAGTGCTACTACGGTTATGGCAATTGGTTTTGTCAGTGCAGGACTGATGAGTCTGCCACAGGCGATATCCATTATACTGGGCGCCAATATCGGTACGACAATGACCGCACAGATTATTGCATTTAAAATCAGTGATTATATTTATGTATTTGTTTTTTTAGGATTTATAGTTTCTTTTGTTACAAAGTCCGAGAAGGTAAAAAATATCGGACAGACCATATTTGCTTTCGGTCTGTTGTTTTTAGGAATTGAAACCATGGGTGATGTTATGAAACCCCTTGCATCCAGCCCGGTATTTACCAATATGATTGCACAGGTGGCAGATATTCCGGTTTTAGGCGTGGCAGTTGGTACTTTAATGACATTGGTGGTTCAAAGCAGCAGCGCAACCATTGCAGTGCTACAGAATTTTGCCTCCCAGGCAGGTCCTGACGGAGTGACCAGTATTTTAGGTCTTGCCGGTGCCATTCCTATTTTGTTTGGTGATAATATTGGTACAACGATTACTGCACTGCTTGCCAGCATCGGTCAGTCTAAAGATGCAAAGAGAACAGCGGTAGCCCATTGTGTATTTAACATATCCGGCTGTCTTTTGTTTATCTGGTTTGTAGACCCATATGCTGCCTTTATACAAAAAATTTCTCCAAATGGTCCGGAGGTAGAAGTAATTTCCAGACAGATTGCAAATGCCCATACGATTTTTAATCTTACCATGACGATAATCTGGATGTTTTTGATTACGAAAGTAATGGTGCCGATTGTTATGAAGCTTGTACCGGACGGGAAAAAACAGCTGGATGACCCAATGGAGCCGAAGTATTTGGATGAGAACCTGATTGGCCAGCCGGCTGCGGCGCTGCAGCTTGTTGCAAAGGAAATGCTGCATTGCAGCAATGTGGTTCGTGAGTTGATTCTCGATACCATAGAGGTGGTTAAAAAGGAAGATAAGTCACTGCTGCAAAAACTCAATGAAAAAGCAGAGGTTGCAAAGCATTTAAATGAGAAAATTACAGAGTATCTGGCAGATTTGTTTTCTGCTGGTGTGCTGACGGAAGACCAGGCTACCCATACAGCAGGAATTATGTATGTATTAAGTGATGTAGAGCGTATGGCATCGCTTTGCCAGGAAGTCAGCAGTTCTGTAAAGGATAAACTGGATAAGAAATATAAGTTCTCCAGGGAGGCAATGAAAGAATTAGAGAAAAGCCTTAAACTGATTGCGGAAATGTATGAGGAAAGCCTGCAGATTATGGAGACCGGTAATAAGGAAAATGCCAGGAAGATTGCGAAAAAGAAGGGCAAGATATTAGATTTGGATATTGATATGAGAAAAGCCCATATGGCGCGTGTCAGCAAGGGAAAATGCGAAGCAAATCTTACGGTGCCATATAACAAGATTCTGCATGCCATTGACCGCATGGGTAACAGTTGCGTGAATATTGCAGATGCGGCGTTAGAGACATTGGATATACAGTATTTTATAGCAATAGAGCAGGAACAATAATTATTTTATGGAGGAGAGCAAATAATAAAGGTAGCATAATAAAACAACAGGAAGGAGAAAAGGAAAATGCCATCTTTGTATGCACATTATCGTTTTGGGCAGGAAGTAAAGGAAGCTTTGAAAAATAGAGAAAAACGCATAGTGGAAACCTATCCGGAATTGTTTTTGATTGGGCTGCACGGACCAGATATTCTGTTTTACTATCATCCGCTAACCCGTAATTTTGTGAATCAGACGGGATATGATATGCATGACAAAGCCGGTAAAGAATTTTTTGAATATGCGGCGAAGGTGGTTCGGAAATATTCCAATCATGGTGCATATTTATCCTATGTCTATGGCTTTATCTGTCATTTCGCACTGGATAAAGCGTGTCATGGATATATTGATGAGAAAATAGCAGAAAGCGGAGTCAGTCATGCAGAAATCGAAACGGAATTTGACAGGGCGCTAATGGTAAAAGACGGCTTCAATCCAATCAGGCACAGGCTTACAAAGCATATTACTCCGTCTATGCGAAATGCAAGGGTCATCAGCTGTTTTTACAAAGGAATTACAGCCAGACAGGTAAGAACGGCATTGAGGGAAATGATTATCAGTCATAGCCTGCTTCGGGCTCCATCGAAGACAAAAAGAAAAGTAATTAATTCGGTGTTAAAAGCAAGCGGCTATTATGACAGTATACATGGTATGGTTGTAAATATCAGGAAAAATCCAAAATGTGATGACAGTACAGAAACACTTTCAACTCTTTATCAGGAGGCAAAGCGGGAGGCAGTCCGGCTGATTCAGGAATATAAAGGGTATGTAGAGGAGAATAAACCGCTGGATTCAGTATATTGCTATACTTTCGGTTCTAAGCTGGTGGAAGAAGGGGAAAAGAAGAATGGGAAATAAGTTAGCAAAAGAAGAAAAAAACTGGATTTTGTATGATGTGGGTAATTCTGCCTTTACTCTCATGGTGGCAACAATATTTCCGATTTACTTTAATTATCTGGCAGAAAAGGCAGGAATTTCTTCTGTAGATTATCTGGCGTACTGGGGATATGCCGCCTCCATTGTAACAATAGTGGTTGCCATAATGGGACCGGTTTGTGGAACATTAGCGGATACAAAAGGATATAAAAAACGAATCTTTATTATTGCACTTTTGGTTGGTCTGATTGGATGCATCGGTCTGGGTGCAGCAGGGAACTGGCTGGTGTTTCTGGTTGTTTTTGTGATAGCAAAAATCGGATATTCTGGAAGCCTTATTTTCTATGATTCCATGCTTGTAGATGTTACTGAGGAAGAAAGAATGGACAATGTATCGGCACAGGGCTATGCATGGGGCTATATAGGGAGCTGTGTTCCGTTTATTCTTTCTCTGGGTCTGGTGCTTGGTGCGGATATGCTTGGAATTTCTATGCAAACTGCCATGGCAATAGCCTTTATCATTATTGCAATCTGGTGGGGTGTGATGACGCTTCCACTTCTGAAAAGTTATCAGCAAAAATATTATGTGGAAAAACAGCCCCATGCCCTTCGGGAAAGTTTTACAAGACTTGGGCGGACTTTTCAAAATCTGAAGAAGGAAAAGAAGGTATTTTTGTTTTTACTGGCATTTTTCTTTTACATAGATGGCGTTTATACGATTATTGACATGGCAACAGCATATGGCTCTGCACTGGGGCTTGAAAGTACCGGACTTTTACTGGCACTTCTGGTTACGCAGATTGTTGCATTTCCATGTTCCATTTTGTTTGGACAGTTAACAAAAAAAATGGAAGCTGAAAAATTAATTATGGTTTGCATTATTGCATATTTTGGAATTGCATTGTTTGCAGTATTTTTAAAAAGCCAGTGGCAGTTCTGGGTTCTGGCGGTTTTAGTGGGTATGTTTCAGGGAGGGATTCAGGCATTATCCCGTGCATACTTTACCAGGATTATCCCGTCAAACCAGACCGGGGAATATTTTGGACTGCTGGATATCTGTGGAAAAGGTGCTTCCTTTATGGGAACTACAGTGGTCAGCGTAGTATCCCAGCTGACCGGAAATATCAATATTGGTGTCGGAATGATTGCAATATTGTTTCTGGCGGGGCTTGTATTATTCAAGAAAGCAAGCAGTCTGAAATAAATATTCGTGCTGGTTTAACGGATTTCTTCCACATTGCTGAAGGACCAGGCATGAATGTTGATTTCGATAACCGGAGTGCCACAGTATTCGCAGAACTTTGCACCAAGGGAGGAAAGAGGAGCACCGCAGTTTGGACAGTTAACCCCTAATGCGTTGCCCAGCTCATTTTCTACGAGGCTGCGGTCCTGGATATAGATTAAATCCGTATTGTATTTGGTCTGGTATTTGTACTCTTTGGAGCCTTCCTTTATGGAGGAAGAATTATCTGTAATATAGTGATAGCATTCAAGTGCAGACTGGAATGTGATAATACATCTTCCGGCGGTTTTTCTGTATTGGTTGATTTCTGTCCGGTGTATTTTAATCTGGTCAAAATGTTCCCGCAAATCCTTCACAGAAAGCATCTGAATATGATTGTCAAGCTGCTGTTCCAGCTCGGTATTGCCATCTGTTAATATGGCGGTATTTTTTTCTGTAACTGCACGTAAGTACTGTGTCAATACATTTTCTGCCCGCTGCTTCATTTCGTCATACTGAAAATCCGGGAAGTCGGATACAATCTTTGGCAGAAGCAGACTGGTCATGGCAGAAACGGATTTGGGTGTTGTGGAGTATTCCTGTTTCATCTGCCAGGCAGCCTGTGTAATATCTGAGGTGCCGAAAAGCGCGCTGGATACTTCTCTGGTCTTTCTCTGGAGATAGCGTACACCACAGTAGATTGCGATTATAATGGCAAGAATAAGGATTAAAATAATGATAATTGGTATATATTTCATAGTGCCTCCATGTAATCGGATATATAAGTAAGATACCCTAGCACATTTCTAAATGGTCAGGGCAGTCTTTTGATATAGTCTTAGTTCCATACACCAAGGTAGTAGAGAATTGCGATGATGGCAATAACTGCAACTACGGTAATGACAACCTTCGGAACAGAAATTGGCGTTTTACCTGCTACCTTACCGGTTTGTCCGTTCACCATAAACTGGTATACCTGGTCGTTGTATTTAAAGTTGGATACCCAGATGGGAAGCAAAAGATATTTATATGTAATATTGCTGTAATCTGTTCCCAGCTTCACATTGCGGACACGGTCTGCATGGTGCTCCTGGGTGATTTTATCCGAAACATGGCGCTTTAACTTTTCCTTAATTGAAGTCATGGCTTTTGTCCATGCATCCTTAAGTCCCAGAGAGTAGCGCTCTGCCACAAATCCGGCAATGTATTCCGGCTTATAGGCTTTGTTATTTTCCGTATCAAATGGCTCCAGCTTACGAAGCATGGACATATCATGATTTTTGGAAGCCAGTACCAGCTCATCATTGATAAATTCCCTGTGGGTGCCGGAGGTGCGGTGCCAGTCAGTCTCTGTATGAGTGTTGCCGTTCCGGTCTTTTCTTGTGTGGTCGATACCGTATTCCCCCTGATAAGAGGAAAAGGTGTCTGCATCAAAGGTCCAGTATGGTAGGTAAATGCCCTTAAAGTGCTTTGGTTTGGCGCTGTCTTTGGCGAGCTTTGGACAGAACCATCTGCGTTTAATCCATTTGTGGAAGAGCTCGGAAGCCTGTTTATCACTTATTTTAAATGGTACAACACCGCCTGGTGCTATGGTATCCTGGTCATTTGCATCCATAACCTGGTTGGAGCCGCAAAATGGGCAGACTGCCGCAGTCTGTAAAGCATCATAAATGGATTCAGCACCGCAGGCTTTACAGAGAACCGTCTTTGTCTCTACACCCCAGTCACGGTTGGCGGTATGCTCGGCGGTATAAAAGTCCAGCTCCTCCGCTTTCTTCGGCTTGTCCTCCTGTACTTTAATGGTTTCTTCGTAATCACAATATGGACACTTCAGATTGCCGGTGGCAGGGTCAAAATCCATAACACCACCACACTGGGAACATTTCTTGTCTGTTTCTTCTTTTGTGTCCACGATATTCATATCGTTAAAATCGTCCATAAATCTTCTCCTCCCTCATATATCTATCCACTGAATAAAAGCTGTTTTATCAGAGCTGTTATACCCTGCATTTTGGTAAAAATCCAGGGTTTTCTTTTCCTTTGAACCTGTAAGCAACATCATTTTATAACAGTTTTTCTTTACAGCTATATCTTTTGCATAATTTAAACATTCGGTTGCATAACCCTTCCCTCTGTAATCCCTATGTGTAACAACATTTTCTAAAAACGCATATGGCCTTACATTTCTTGTCAAATTAGGAATTATCACACATACACAGGATGATACAATTTTTCCATCTATCACATTAACAACAATATGATGGTTTTCGTCCCGAATGATGGTATTCCATGTATCTTTTAAATGCTCTGTCATTTCTGGGATTGATTCCTCATGCAAATATAAATACAATTCTAACAGTTCGTTCAGCTCATTCTCGTTGATTTCTCTAATCATATGTAATCTCCTAAATTCTAATTTTCTGCATGATTTAATCATTTCGACAAGCTAAAAGTTTCTTAATATTTTAACATTAAGAAATCCGATATGTGTCATCTCCCCAAAACATAATTTTATCAGTATTCCTTGTTTGTTTTAGCACCATAACGACATTATATACATCAGGATATGGAGATACCATTCCCATACATGCCATTCCAAACATCAATCCATTGAATACTGTACTTTGTGGCGCTGATAATATAAATAGCACCCAAGGTATAATTCCAAGTAGAAATGGTAATAGGCACATAAGTATAAATCGACTTCTTTTTAGCGGAAATGATGCTAATGCAACCCAAACTATCTTACCTTTCAATTTACCAATGGTTACCTCAGCTGCACTTGGATAAGCTATAGCATGTAACCATTCATGGACAATCAGAAGCAAAAAGCCAATCAATGCTCCACCTAACACTGCTGGTGGAAAAATAACCAAGGCTTTACTTGTAAATGTTTTAATAAACATAGTCAAGAACATAACTATACACAATATTACTGCAATAGGGATTGATTTCTTCATCATCTTATTCATTGTAGCAGGTGCATCAACCTTTTGTGCATTTGCAGGAAGTTCCCCACACTGATATTTGCTTATATCATCAATATTTCTCACGTATTTTATCAATTTGTTTCACCTCAGAAAATTATGATTTAGGCATTATCTGAAAACGAGAGAAACCCACACAGTGGGTTTCCCATCCCTTTACAAGGCTTATTTATTGGACATCATTCTCATCAAAAACGTCTCCACACTCCGGACAGAATTTTGGCGGATGATGTGGGTCTTCCGGCTGCCAGCCGCACTTGTCACAACGATATAAAGGTGCGTCCGCAGGCTTTCTGGCACCACATTCCGGACAGAATTTACCCTGGTTTACGGCACCGCAGGAGCAGGTCCAGCCCTTGACAGGAGCAGGCTTTGGTGTACCGCATTCTATACAGAACTTTCCGGTATTAACAGCACCACAGGAACAGGTCCAGGAAGCAGCGGAAGGAGCTGTGGCAGGTGCTTCTGCTGCGGGTGCAGAAGGACTTGCAGGAGCCGGGCTTGGTGCGGTCGGAGTCGGATTGACAGGTGGTGTATTGTTCTGCTGCTGACCCATTGCAAATAATGCGTTAGCATCCATACCGCCCGCCTGGGTTGCCATATTCATACCGGCAAATGCCATCATAGGTCCGGTGGAGGTGTTAGAAGCGGCAGACTTCATAGCCTCTGCCTGTGCACCTACCAGGGTAGCGGCTGCCATATTTGGATTCCGGAGAACTGCGGTCTTTTGCAGCTCCTTAATCATCTGCTCGTCTTCTTCGGAAGCCTTAATGGTGTTGACACCGAAGGAAACAATCCGGATACCTCTTAATTGTCCCCATTTTTCGGATAACTGTTTATTCAATGCATCAGCAACCTCAAGGGTATGTGCAGGAACTGCACTGTATCGGATTCCCATAGCGGAAATCTCAGCAAAGGCTGGCTGTAAAGCCGTCATTAATTCGGTTTTTAACTGGCTGTCAATCTTGTCTCTTGTGAATTCATCTGTTACATTTCCGCAGACATTTGTATAGAAAAGGATGGGGTCAAAAATCTGGTAGGAGTATTCACCATTACAACGAACAGAAATGTCTACATCCAAGCCAATATTCTGGTCAACTACGCGGAAAGGAACGGGATTTGCTGTGCCGTATTTATTGCCCATAATTTCTTTTGTATTAAAGAAATAAACTCTTTGGTCTTTGCCGGTATCACCGCCAAAGGTAAAACGCTTGCCAATTTGCGAAAAAGTCTTACCAATGTTTTCACCTAAATCGCCGGACAAAAGGCTTGGTTCTGACGAGGTATCGTATAAAAATTCTCCTGCTTCGGCACAAAATTCAACGACCTTACCCTGGTCAACGATAATCATACACTGACCTTCATTTACGGCAACGACGGAACCGTTACTGATAATATTGTCATTTCCCTTATTGCCTGTTCCGAATTTACTGTTGTTTCTTCTGTGACCCTTCGTTACCAATACATCTGCTTCTAATGCATCGCAGTAAAAATACTCCTTCCACTGGTCTGCGGCAACCCCTCTGATTGCACCTGAAATTGCTTTGATTAATCCCATAACATTCTCCTTTTTTTGTAAGTTTAATTGTGTAGGTTCTAAATGCATTTTTTAGAATATAACGAAATGCATTGTGGCAAAAAAGCTTGTATCTTCTCCTATGTATATGAATGAAAAAGTAAAATATTGCACACATCATAATTATACCTTTTTGGTCGAAAAAAGTCTATCATTATCGTAAAACGCAACTGGAAATGGCACAGGTGCAACTGGCAGGGGCGGTGTATCCAGTTTGACCAACTCTGCGATAATGGCATTTAATTTATCAGAGGGCTGGTGTTTAATCTTTTCATGCCGAATATTGCCCATTGGTGCTATTTGATTGAAAAAACAGTAATAATGTGGGAAAATATGTATGGGAAATTACAGAAAAAAGAGATAGTGTTTTTTAATTAAGAAAAGCCTGTATACAGGAGAGAGGAAGGATAATATGAAAAAAGAATTAATAAGAATGCGAAAAAGGATAGAAAAAGCAGAGGCAGAAAAAGAGGAAGGAGAGTTTCAATTTTGTGGATATGACGAAGAAGAAATAAATATACCAGCAAAAAGAGCGTATAGACCAAAAAAAGCAGCAGCGGCAGTAATGCTGGTGTTAGCATTAACAGCAGGATTATTAGGAGTACCAGATACAAGTATAACAGAAACAAATCCGTATACAGTAGAAGCAAAAAGTAAAAAAGATAAAAAGAAACCAGTAATAAAATTTAGTGGAAAAACAAAAATAACAGTAGAAAAAGGGAAGTCAGTAAAGATACCAAAAACAACAGCAAAAGATAATAAAGATGGAAATGTAACAAAAAAGATAACAGTAACAGTAAAAAAAGGAAAGAAAAAATATAATTCAATAGCAAAAGCAGTAAAGAAAAATAAAAAGGTAAAATTTACAAGCACAGGAACATATAAAATAACATATACAGTAAAAGATAAAGCAGGAAATAAAGCAACTAAAACAAGAACAATAAAAGTAGTAGCACCAAAGAAGAAAACAACACCCCAAATACCAACAACAGAAAGAGTAACTACAGAGGTTCCTACAACTCAAAGACCTACAACCCAAACACCAACTACTGAAAAAGTAACTACAGAGCAACCTACTACGGAAACTCTTATTGCAAAAGAAGCAGATTTATCTAAATATGGCAAGATTACAAAAATAAATGTTGATGGAGTGGAATACAAATTGTTAACTGAACCTAACGATGAATATATTAAAATAAGATATGATAACCCTAATCCAGAACCAGTTTGTAGATTTGAATTTGGAAAGTGGGATATGTCAAGTTTTGCATATGATTCAGCAACATTTGATTATCTTGAAGGGCACAAATATTTATCTTTTTGGGGCAAAATATCAATTATAGATGATTATGGTGTAGATTGTTCAAATAATATTTTTATAACTAAAGAAAAGATTAGTAATAGTAATCAATTGATAGTTGTTAGTTTTGTTGATTCAAAAGGTAATGCATATTCCATTAAGGATGTTGACCTATATAATAATTATTCTACAGTCGTTAATTCTGATTTGTTTATATGGGCTTATATTGATGAAGAAGCTAAAATTTGTATTTCTGGATGTCAGTCATATGATAATACTATATCATTAACTAGAAAGGAATAAAAATATGAAAGCAGAGTTTTTTGAAAAATTAAAAGAAGAATTAAGCAGTATAAGAAAAGAAGGGGAAATAGAAGAATTAAATATAGAAGAGGAAGGAAAGTTTCAATTTTGTGGGTATGATGAAGAGGAAATAAATATACCAGCAAAAAGAGCGTATAGACCCCAAAAAGCAGCAGCGGTAGTAATGCTGGTGTTAGCATTAATAGCAGGATTATTAGGAGTACCAGATACAAGTATAACAGAAACAAATCCTTATACAGTAGAAGCAAAAAGTAAAAAGAAAGATAAAAAGAAACCAGTAATAAAATTTAGTGGAAAAACAAAAATGACAGTAGAAAAAGGAAAGTCAGTAAAGATACCAAAAACAACAGCAAAGGATAATAAAGATGGAAATGTAACAAAAAAGATAACAGTAACAGTAAAAAAAGGAAAGAAAAAATATAATTCAATAGCAAAAGCAGTAAAGAAAGATAAAAAGGTAAAATTCACAAGCACAGGGACATATAAAATAACATATACAGTAAAAGATAAAGCAGGAAATAAAGCAACCAAAACAAGAACAATAAAGGTAGTAGCACCAAAGAAGAAAACAACTACTCAAACACCAACTACACAGACTCCAATTACTGAAAGAGTAACTACGGAGACTCCTACAACTCAAACACCAATTACTGAAAAAATAACTACAGAACAACCTACTACAGAGAAGTCAACTGTGGAAACACCAATTATAAAATATCCAATATTAGAGGCACCAGTAGAAGGAGATGGAGAATACAAAATCCATATAGTAAATATTGCTGGAAATAGATATGAGGTAGTAAATGATCGTGATTTTCAACATAAAATAGAAGAAGCATCAACTGTGCAAGATAAAATTACTATTGAAATAGAAAATGATTATGATTATATGATGTTTTCTAAAGATTCACGATTAATAGAAAATGTTGGATTTTTAGAGTTTATTGGCAAAATAACTGCTAAGGATCAAAATGGCAAAGGATTTTCAGGTATAACTATTTATGCACCTATAATCAACAAGGAAAATGCATATAATACTATATACATATATGTCTGTCTCTTATACACATCTCCGAG
>UQXF01000061.1 GCA_900544905.1 uncultured Clostridium sp. | reverse complement strand
GAGATGACGTCGAGTCTCGTGGGCTCGGAGATGTGTATAAGAGACAGATATATAGATATTCTTTTTAAGACAATATACAACATATATTGTTTCCGAAAATTCTGAAAAAAACCATGAAAAATTTGGTTGACACTTGATAATTCCAGTGGTAGAATATTAAAATGTCATTATTGTGGGTAGGTGTCCGCAATAATGCATATCAATGTCAAAAAACATTGAAAATCTGTAGTTATTCAGCCGGAAGCTCGCTTTGGTTTCATTTATAGCTCGCTTGGGCAGAATGCTCTATACAGGTATTGGTGAAATAGTCTGGCAGCAATGCTCTGTACGGATTATTTCACAAGTACCTGTGCGCGGCCGGGTAACAATAAAAATAATATTCAAGGGGTGAAAACGTCAATGGAAAAGAGCAGAATTAGTCCTGTGGCAGCGGGAAGAGGAATTCGGATGAGTTATTCCAGACAGAAGGAAGTACTCGAGATGCCTAATCTTATCGAAGTACAGAAAGACTCATACAAATGGTTCTTAGAAGCAGGACTTAAAGAGGTGTTCGACGACATTTCTCCAATCACTGATTACAGTGGTCAGCTGAGCCTGGAATTTGTGGATTTCCAGTTAAGCGAGGAGGATGTTAAGTACTCAATTGAGGAGTGCAAGGAAAGAGATGCAACATACGCAGCTCCTTTGAAGGTCAATGTACGTCTTCATAATAAGGAAACAGATGAGATAAACCAGCATGACATTTTTATGGGTGATTTACCTCTGATGACGGAGACCGGTACCTTTGTAATTAATGGCGCAGAGCGTGTTATCGTCAGCCAGTTAGTTCGCTCGCCGGGTATCTATTATGCCATCGGACATGATAAATTAGGAAAGACCCTGTATTCCTGTACCGTTATCCCGAATCGTGGTGCGTGGTTAGAGTACGAGACAGATTCCAATGACGTATTTTATGTGCGCGTTGATAGGACAAGAAAGGTTCCGATTACCGTATTAATCCGTTCTCTGGGTATTGGAACCAATGAAGAGATTCGTGAATTATTTGGTGATGAACCAAAGATTTTAGCCAGTATTGAGAAGGACCCGTCTAATAATTATGAGGATGGACTGCTTGAGTTATATAAGAAGATTCGTCCGGGTGAGCCTTTGGCTGTGGAGAGTGCAGAGAGCCTGATTAATGCAATGTTCTTTGACCCAAGACGTTATGATTTGGCAAAGGTTGGCCGTTACAAATTCAACAAGAAGCTTGCATTTAAGAACCGCATTGCTGGACATGTACTGGCAGAGGATGTAGTGAATCCGGTTACAGGTGAGATACTTGCAAAGGCAGGAGAAAAGCTTACAAGGGAGAGCGCTACGAAGCTGCAGAATGCTGCTGTTCCATTTGTAATGATTCAGACGGAAACCCGCAATGTAAAGGTATTGTCTAATATGATGGTTGATATCAATGAGTATGTTGATTTTGACACAAAAGAATTAGGCGTAACCGAAGATGTATTTTACCCTGTTTTAGCGCAGCTGTTAGAAGAATATACAGATGAAGAGGAATTAAAGAGAGCTATTAAGCGTGATATCCGGGATTTGATTCCAAAGCATATAACAAAGGAAGATATTTTAGCTTCCATCAGCTATAATATTCACCTGGAATATGGAATTGGCAATGATGATGATATTGACCACTTAGGTAACCGCCGTATCCGGGCTGTAGGCGAGCTGTTACAGAACCAGTATCGTATTGGTCTTTCCCGTCTGGAGCGTGTGGTACGGGAGAGAATGTCAACACAGGATATCGAGACGATTTCACCACAGTCCCTTATCAATATCAAGCCGGTAACCGCAGCGGTGAAGGAGTTCTTTGGAAGCTCCCAGCTTTCACAGTTTATGGACCAGAATAATCCGCTTTCTGAGCTGACTCATAAGAGACGTTTATCTGCTTTGGGTCCCGGCGGTTTGTCCCGTGACAGAGCCGGATTTGAGGTTCGAGATGTACACTACACTCATTATGGAAGAATGTGTCCGATTGAGACGCCTGAAGGTCCGAACATCGGTCTGATTAACTCTCTGGCATGCTATGCGAGAATTAACCAGTATGGTTTTGTGGAAGCCCCATACCGTAAGCTTGATAAGAGTGACCCGGATAATCCGGTTGTAACGGATGAGGTTGTTTATCTGACGGCAGACGAGGAGGACAATTATGTGGTTGCCCAGGCAAATGAGCCGATTAATCCGGATGGAACCTTTGCAAATCCTCGTATTGCGGGCCGTTATAGAGAAGAAACTGCTGAGTTTGAGAAGAATAGAGTAGATTTAATGGATGTATCGCCTAAGATGGTATTTTCTGTTGCAACATCCATGATTCCGTTCCTGGAAAATGATGATGCGAACCGTGCGCTGATGGGTTCCAACATGCAGCGTCAGGCAGTGCCTCTTTTGAAGACAGAGGCTCCGATAGTTGGTACGGGTATGGAAGCCAAGGCAGCGGTTGACTCCGGTGTATGTATTGTGGCGAAGCATGACGGTGTGGTAGAGAAATCCACCAGCAAAGAAATTGTTATCAAATGTGATGACGGTACAAAGGATACCTATCACGTAATCAAGTTTGCAAGGAGTAATCAGGGTAACTGTATGAACCAGAGACCGATTGTTGTGAAGGGTGAGCGTGTTAAGGCTGGTGAGGTTATTGCTGATGGTGCTTCAACTGCCGATGGCGAGATTGCATTAGGTAAAAACCCGTTAATCGGATTTATGACCTGGGAAGGTTATAATTATGAGGATGCGGTTTTGTTGAGCGAAAGACTGGTTCAGGAGGATGTCTATACCTCTGTTCATATTGAAGAATATGAGGCGGAAGCGAGAGATACTAAGCTTGGCTCTGAGGAAATCACAAGAGACCTGGCTGGCCTTGGTCCGGATGTATTAAAGGATTTGGACGAAAATGGTATTATTCGTATCGGTGCGGAGGTTCGTGCCGGTGATATTCTGGTTGGTAAGGTTACTCCGAAGGGAGAAACCGAGCTCACTGCCGAGGAGAGACTGCTCCGCGCAATCTTCGGTGAGAAGGCAAGGGAAGTAAGAGATACCTCTTTGCGTGTACCGCATGGTGCATTCGGTATTGTTATTGATACCAAGGTGTTTACAAGAGAAGCAGGAGATGAGCTGTCTCCTGGAGTAAATAAATCTGTCCGCGTTTATATTGCACAGAAGAGAAAAATCAGTGTCGGTGATAAGATGGCTGGTCGTCATGGTAATAAGGGTGTTATTTCCCGTATTCTTCCTGTGGAGGATATGCCGTTCCTGCCAAATGGCCGTCCGCTTGACATTGTATTGAATCCTCTGGGTGTGCCATCCCGTATGAATATCGGACAGGTATTGGAGATTCATTTAGGTCTGGCTGCAAAGGCATTGGGCTTTAAGATTGCAACTCCGGTTTTTGATGGCGCCAACGAGGAAGACATCATGGAGACGCTGGAGATGGCAAATGATTACGTTAATACAGAATGGGAAGACTTTGAAAAGAAGTGGAGGTCCCAGGTAGCGGATGAGGTAATGGATTATCTCTATGAGAACCGTGACCACAGAGAAGAATGGAAGGGAGTTCCGATTAACCGGACCGGTAAGGTAACCCTTCGTGATGGTAGAACCGGTGAAGAGTTTGACTCTCCTGTAACGATTGGTTTCATGCATTACCTGAAGCTGCACCATTTAGTAGACGACAAGATTCATGCCCGCTCAACCGGTCCATATGCGCTGGTAACCCAGCAGCCACTTGGCGGTAAAGCACAGTTTGGTGGTCAGCGTTTTGGTGAGATGGAGGTTTGGGCTTTAGAGGCTTATGGCGCTTCCTACACCCTGCAGGAAATTCTGACTGTGAAGTCCGATGATGTGGTAGGCCGTGTGAAAACCTATGAAGCAATTATTAAGGGCGAGAATATTCCGAAGCCGGGAATTCCGGAATCCTTCAAGGTATTGCTGAAGGAATTCCAGTCACTTGCATTGGATGTCAGAGTACTGCGCGAGGATAATACAGAAGTAGAAATCAGCGAAAACACTGACTATGGCAATGATGAAATCCGGAATTTTGGCAATATGGATTATAAGAGCGAAGAGGCTGAGATGAAAGAGCAAGGCTTCAGTGGTGTAGATGAAAATGACGAAGCGTTTGAGTTATTGGGCGACTCGGAGGATGGTTACGATGATGATAACTATGACGGGGACAGCTACGATAATTATGACGAATAATGGAAGGAGAGCATAATAGATGTCAGCTATTAATAATCAAGAAACAGAACAACAAATGAATTTTGATGCGATTAAGATTGGTCTTGCTTCTCCGGAAAAGATTAGAGAGTGGTCAAGGGGCGAGGTTAAGAAGCCTGAGACAATTAACTATAGAACCTTAAAGCCAGAAAAAGACGGACTTTATTGCGAGCGGATTTTTGGACCGAGCAAGGACTGGGAATGTCATTGCGGTAAGTACAAGAAGATTCGTTATAAAGGTGTAATCTGTGACCGTTGTGGTGTTGAGGTTACCAAGTCCAATGTAAGACGTGAGAGAATGGGTCATATTGAGCTTGCTGCTCCGGTATCCCATATCTGGTATTTCAAGGGAATCCCAAGCAGAATGGGATTAATCCTTGATATTTCTCCAAGAACACTGGAGAAGGTATTGTATTTTGCCTCTTATATCGTATTGGACCCGGGAGAGACAAATTTAGCTTACAAGCAGGTGCTGACGGAGAAGGAATACCGGGATGCAGAGGAAGAGTATGGCTATGGCAAATTCCGGGCAGGAATGGGTGCTGAGGCTGTTAAGGAATTATTACAGGCGATTGACCTTGAGAAGGAGTCGGCACAACTGCGGGCAGAGCTTAAGGAGGCAACAGGTCAGAAACGGGCTAAGGTTATTAAGAGATTAGAAGTTGTAGAAGCATTCAGAGGCTCTGATAACAGACCGGAGTGGATGATTTTGGATGCTGTTCCGGTAATTCCGCCGGATATCCGTCCTATGGTGCAGTTAGACGGTGGACGTTTTGCTACATCGGATTTAAATGACCTGTATAGAAGAATTATTAACCGTAATAACCGTTTGAACCGTTTATTGGAATTGGGAGCGCCGGATATTATTGTCCGCAATGAGAAACGTATGCTTCAGGAGGCAGTGGATGCGTTGATTGATAACGGACGCCGAGGACGTCCTGTGACAGGTCCTGGTAACCGGGCATTGAAATCCCTGTCAGATATGTTAAAGGGTAAGCAGGGACGTTTCCGTCAGAATTTATTGGGCAAGCGTGTTGACTATTCCGGACGTTCCGTTATCGTAGTGGGACCGGAGCTTAAGATTTACCAGTGTGGTCTTCCAAAGGAAATGGCAATTGAGCTGTTTAAACCGTTTGTTATGAAGGAACTGGTATCCAGAAAATTAGCGCATAATGTTAAGTCTGCCAAGAAAATGGTGGAGAAGTTAGAGACAGAGGTCTGGGATGTACTTGAGGATGTTATCAAGGAACATCCGGTTATGCTAAACCGTGCCCCGACACTTCACAGATTAGGTATTCAGGCATTTGAGCCAATCCTTGTGGAGGGTAAGGCGATTAAGCTTCATCCATTGGTATGTACGGCATTTAATGCGGACTTTGACGGTGACCAGATGGCAGTTCATCTTCCGTTGTCTGTGGAGGCACAGGCAGAGTGCAGATTCCTGTTGTTATCACCAAACAACCTGTTGAAGCCGTCTGACGGTGCGCCGGTTGCCGTTCCGTCTCAGGATATGGTGCTTGGTATTTATTATCTGACCATTGATAAGCCGGGTGACAAGGGCGAGGGCAAGATTTTCAAGTCAAAGAATGAGGCAATTCTTGCTTATGAGAATAAAGAGATTACCCTGCATGCGAAAATTAAGGTTCGTATGAGGGGAATCATGCCGGATGGAACAGAGGGTTCCATGATTATTGAATCCACGCTGGGAAGAATTTTGTTCAATGAGATTATCCCACAGGATTTGGGAATTGTAGACCGCAGCATTCCGGGAAATGAGCTTGCATTGGAGATAGATTACCTGGTTGGTAAAAAGCAGTTAAAGGGAATCCTGGATAAATTGTTTAATACGCATGGTGCGACAAAGACAGCAGAGGTATTAGATGATATCAAGAGTATTGGTTATAAATATTCTACCAGAGCTGCTCTTACGGTATCTATTTCTGAGATGACTGTCCCTGCTGCAAAGAAGGAAATTCTGGCAGAGGCACAAAAGACAGTAGACTTAATTTTAGAGAAGTTCAAATACGGATATGTGACAGAAGAAGAGAGATATACAGCGGTTGTTAAGACATGGGAAGCTGCAGATAAGAAGCTGACAAAGGCACTGTTAGATGGTCTTGATACCTACAACAATATCAAGATGATGGCAGAGTCCGGAGCCCGTGGTTCTAACCAGCAGATTAAGCAGTTAGCAGGTATGCGTGGTTTGATGGCGGATACAACCGGACGTACCATTGAATTGCCGATTAAATCAAACTTCCGTGAGGGACTTGACGTATTGGAGTACTTTATTTCTGCCCATGGTGCGCGTAAGGGACTTTCTGATACAGCGCTTCGTACAGCTGACTCCGGTTACTTAACCCGTCGTCTGGTTGATGTATCCCAGGATTTGATTATCCGTGAAGTGGACTGTTGTGAGGGAACCGGTGAGATTCCGGGTGCTTATGTAGAAGCCTTTATGGAGGGCAAGGAGTTAATCGAGAGCTTCCAGGAGAGAATTACCGGACGTTATGCAGCAGAGTCTGTATATGATAAAGATGGCAATCTGATTGTAAAGGCAAATCATATGATTACACCAAAGCGTGCTGAGAGAATTGTCACAGCAGGTGTTGATGCAGATGGCAATGAAATTACAAGACTTAAGATTCGTAACATCTTAAATTGTAAGTCACATATTGGTGTCTGTGCAAAATGCTATGGCGCTAACATGGCAACGGGTCTGGCTGTACAGGTAGGTGAGGCTGTTGGTATTATTGCTGCACAGTCTATCGGTGAGCCGGGTACACAGCTTACCATGAGAACCTTCCATACCGGTGGTGTTGCCGGTGACGATATTACACAGGGTCTTCCTCGTGTAGAAGAGTTGTTTGAGGCACGTAAGCCAAAGGGTCTTGCCATTATTACGGAGTTTGGCGGTAAGGTACAGATTCGTGATACCAAGAAGAAACGTGAGGTTGTTGTCACTAACGAGGAGACTGGAGAATCTAAGGCATATTTAATTCCTTACGATTCCAGAATCAAGGTATTTGATGACCAGGTGGTAGAAGCCGGTGATGAGATTACAATCGGTTCTGTTAATCCTCATGATATCCTGAAGATTAAGGGTGTCCGTGCTGTACAGGATTATATGATTCGTGAGGTACAGAAGGTTTACCGTCTGCAGGGTGTTGATATCAATGATAAGCATATTGAGGTTATCGTACGTCAGATGCTTAAGAAGATTAAGATTGAGCAGAGCGGTGATACGGAATATCTGCCGGGTACACTGGTAGATGTACTGGATTATAATGAGATTAATGAGAAGCTTATTGCGGAAGGCAAGGAGCCTGCCCAGGGAACACAGGTAATGCTTGGAATTACCAAGGCGTCTCTGGCAACCAACTCCTTCTTATCAGCAGCATCCTTCCAGGAGACCACGAAGGTTCTTACCGAGGCTGCAATTAAGGGTAAGGTAGACCCGCTGATTGGTCTGAAGGAGAATGTATTAATTGGTAAGCTGATTCCGGCGGGTACCGGTATGAAGCGTTACCGTAACGTGAAGCTTGACAGTGAAGTGGAAACCATTAATTTTGATGATGAGAACCTGAATTTCTCCGAGATTGGAGAGGATGGAGAAGCCGGTAAAGAAGAGGGTACTGAGGTGCCTGAAAATCCGGAAACATCAGAAGAGCTGGTAGAGACAACAGAATAATATATGGCAGGCAGAAGGTGCCTGATAGTGAGCTAAGGGAGCAGGTGGAAACACCTGCTTCTTTTTTGAAGTGGAGCAGATTCAGCTTTAAATGCAAAAGGATTGTGGTATATTGCCAGTCCGTAAAGGGGGCGAAAAAGAGGACAAAAGGGATTGCTTAAAATAACATAGAGTGTTATACTGTTTTAAGTTTTAAAAAACATAAAGCAGAAAGGTGCCTGACACGGTGTCTGTTACCATGAAGCTGGAATAATGGCAGATGGAAATGATACTGTGGGTCAGGATAATAGGGAACCAGGTGGGAATCCTGGACGATCCCGTCGCTGTGTAAGCGGAGCATTTTAAAGCCGTAAGGCCGTCACTGTGGAAATGGGAAGACGAAAAATGTGATGATGCAAAGTCAGAAGACCTGCCTTTTTTGCTGGTGCTTGTAAGTACTGCGATGGACAGACACTTATAAATAAGCTTCTTATTGATACATAAGGGGCTTATTCATGATGGGAACTTTAAGGTCTGTCTGGAATCGCAGAATGCGGTCTGAACAGACCTTTTTTATATGGAAAACAGAATGTTTTACAGGGAGCGAAAGAACTGGGAGAATAAATATGAAAATTGATTATTATGCGTATCGTTCCGGTATGCGGAAATGGAATGCCGGGTTCAAGGTGCTGCTTTCCGTGGCAACCCTTTGTCTGGTTATCGGATTAAACCACATCGGAGTTTCTCTGTTTGTGGTGGTGACCATGGGGATATTGACCCTGGTGGCGGGAAAGCTGCCGGCGAAAATATATCTGCATTATATGACGGTTCCTCTTGCCTTTATGATAATCAGCGGTTTGATGATTGCCATAGAATTTGCAGGCAAGCCGGTGGGAACCTGGAACCTGAATCTGTATATTTGTTATATCTGTGTTACAGCGGAAAGCCTGCGGACGTCGGTACAGGTATTTTTTAAGGCATTGGCGGGAGTGAGCGCCCTTTATATGATGGCTTTTTCAACACCCATGAGTGAATTTATCAATGTGCTGCAGAAGCTGCATTTGCCCACAATGCTTGTGGAGCTGATGCATCTGATTTACCGGTATATCTTTATTTTGCTGGATGTGGCAGGTGCGATGCAGACTGCGGCGAAGGCAAGACTGGGTTACCGGAATTTGAAACAGGGCTTCCACACCTTTGCAGGGATTGCAGGAAATTTATTTTTGATTTCCCTTCGTAAGGCAAATGTTTACTATGACGCCATGGTGGCGAGAGGTTATGATGGGAGGCTGGAATTTCTTACAGAGGAATATCCGGTTAAAATCTGGCAGGCAGCAGGAGCAATTGCTTATTTTGCAGTAATAATGGGAATATGCTTCTGGGTAAAGTGATTGATATAGGGACGAAAGGAATAACAGGGGAATTTCAAAATGACGGAATTATTACAGGTAAAAGATTTGTGCTTTTCTTATGACGAAAAACCGGTATTAAAACAGATAAATATAACTGTCCGGAAAGGAGAGAAAATTGCGGTAATGGGCTCCAATGGAGCAGGTAAATCCACATTTTTTTTGAATCTCAACGGGGTATTGCAGCCGGATAGCGGAGATATTCTGCTGGAAGGGAAAAAACTGAAGAAAAAGGATTTCAAGGAGCTGCACCGGCGGGTGGGCTTTGTGTTTCAGGATGCAGACAGCCAGATTATTGCCTCCAATGTAAAAGCAGAAATCTCTTTTGGCCCTATGAATCTGGGCCTTTCCAGAGAAGAGGTAAAGAACAGGGTGGCTGCTGCAATTGAATATATGGAGCTTTCCCGGTTTGAAGACAGGGCACCACAATACTTAAGTGGTGGAGAGAAAAAGAGGGTCAGTATTGCGGATATTTTAGCCATGGAGACGGATGTATTAATCTTTGATGAACCTATGGCGGCATTGGACCCGGTGAATGCACAAAATGTAGAGGCTATTTTAAAAAGATTACATGAGGATGGAAAGACGCTGTTGATTGCAACCCATGATGTGGATTTTGCCTACCGGTATGCAGATAGGATTCTGGTGTTCTCAGATGGCGGGATTATTGCGGATGGGACACCACAGGAGGTTTTTCACAGAAAAGAGATTATGGAAAGGGCACATTTAAAAGCGCCAGCCATTATGACCATATGGGAAGCGCTGGAACAGAAAGGATTTGTAGAGAAGGGAACCGGATATCCGGTTACGGCGGAGGAGCTGGTTGAAAAGCTGTCGGTAGAAATCTGAGGTCAAACTCGGTATCTATAAAAATATAATAAGCGTTTGCGAAACTCCTTATTTTCAAAATCATAGTTGTGCAAAATAAACAACTTCATAAACAGGGTACTTTGGAGCCGTCAGTACTTAGGTGCCGTGTTTTGGCACCTTATGTACTGTTACGAGCGACAAGTAGTGCAAACGTGCCCTGTGTTGAATTGTTTGTTTTGCACAACATGCGGTTTCAAAAACAGAGTTCGCAATCACTTATTATAAAAATATAAAGGAGAGAGGAGTGTCAAAAAATATGTCAAAGACACAAAAGAAAGTATTAAAGTTGAGTATTGCATTTGCAATTGTAATGGCGGTATGTCCGGCAGTTAATGCAATGCATATTATGGAAGGTTATCTTCCTCCGGCGCTGTGTATCGCCTGGGGTGTTGTCTGCCTTCCGTTTGTAGTGAAGGGTTTTATGAATTTAAAGAAAATTATTGCTGAGAATAAGAAGGCGGTTACACTGATTGCCATGGCGGGCGCTTATGTGTTTGTGTTATCTGCCTTGAAAATTCCGTCTGTAACGGGAAGCTGTTCCCATATGACAGGAACCGGCTTTAGCGCCATTTTATTTGGACCATGCATTACCAGTATTCTTGGCATTATCGTATTGCTGTTCCAGGCAATTTTGCTGGCACATGGAGGTTTGACAACTCTGGGCGCCAATACCTTTTCCATGGCAATTGCAGGACCGCTGTTAACCTATGGGATTTTTGCCCTGTGTAAAAAGGTGAAGCTGAATAAAAATGTAAGTGTCTTTCTGGCTGCCTGCCTTGGAGATTTATTTACATATTGTGTGACCAGTATCCAGTTAGCCATTGCGTATCCAAGCGCACAGGGTGGTGTAGCCGCTTCCGCAGTACAATTTCTCGGGGTATTTGCTCCAACCCAGCTGCCTCTTGCAGTTATTGAGGGTATTCTGACGGTATTAATTATGATTGCACTGGAGTCCTATGCCAAGCCGGAGCTTAAGGCAATCGGATTTATCAAAGCGAAGTAGCAGGCATTACATGTTTTCAGGTAGATAGAAATAGGAGAAAAATAAGATGAAAGATAATAAAAAAACTGTTATAATACTATTGGTTATTGTACTGGCTCTGATTCTGATTCCCTTATTTGCGTTAAAGGATGCAGAGTTTGGCGGGTCAGATGATGCGGGAAGCCAGAAGATAGAGGAGATTCAGGGTGAGTATGAGCCTTGGTTTACGCCGGTATTTGAGGCGGCATTGGATGGGGAAATCCCAGGGGAGATAGAAAGCCTTCTGTTCTGTGTCCAGACCGGAATCGGTGTCGGTGTGATTGCATTTTTTATGGGAAGATTAGTGGAGCGTAAGAAGCATGAAAAAGGCGATTCTGATTGTTAGTTTTGGTACCAGCCACAGGGATGCCAGGGAACACAGTCTGGACTGTATTGTAAAGGATATTCAGACTATGGCAGAAAATGTGATGGAAGCAGGTGCCGATAATCCGGGATACAAAGAGAGCCTTCCGGAGACAGTAGGGATATATCAGGCATATACAAGTGGGATGATTTTAAATGTTCTTGCCAGGGAGGGTGTCAGCATTCCTACAGTAGAACAGGCGGCAGAGCAGATTCTGTCAGATGGTGTGAAAGAGCTGGTTGTGGTGCCCACCCATATGATACCGGGAATGGAGTATCACAAAATGTTAAATGCTTTAGAGCCGTACCGCAGTGGATTTGATAAGCTGGCAGTGACTACAACCGTGTTGGAAAACCAAAGAGATTGTGAGGCACTGGTGCCGGTACTTCAGGATATATGCGGGTTTGAGCCCGGTATAGAATATATTTTAATGGGGCATGGAACGGAGGCAGATGCCAATATCCGCTATACCCAGATGAATGAAGCGTTTAACAGGGCAGGGCTTTCCAATGTCCGGATTGCGTCTGTTGAGGCGAAGCCGGATATGGAGGATGCCCTGGAGAGACTGAACCAGATAAAAGGCCGCAGGAATATAGAAAAGGTGATTGTACAGCCATTTATGGTGGTTGCCGGTGACCATGCGAAAAATGATATGGCAGGGGAAGAAGAGTCCTATGTGACCAGGCTTCGGGAGGCTGGCTTTACAGTGGAGCCTGTGATAAAGGGGCTTGGAGAATATTCACAGTTTCGCAGTCTGTATGTGGAAAAGGCAAGGAAAATGCTCTGCATATAGCAGGGCATTTTCTTTATTAAGAATGAGATGGAGTTAAGCGAGATGGCAGGAAAAATATACGGAGTCGGAGTCGGTCCGGGTGACCCGGAATTATTGACTATAAAAGCAGTGCAGGTTATCCGGGAATGTGATATGATTGGAATACCAGCAAAGGATGCAGCTTCCTGTACTGCATATCAGATTGCGGGGAAAGCGGTTCCGGAAATGGAGGCAAAACCTGTAATTGCAGTGGCAGTTCCAATGACAACGGATAGGGAGCGCTTGTGTGCGGCGTATGACCAGGGCTGCAGGGAACTGGTAAATGCGCTAAAGCAGGATAAGAAAATTGCATTTTTAAATCTGGGTGACCCGTCCATATATGGAAGCTATATGGAGCTTCATAAAAGGATAACGGAGGCAGGTTTTGAGGCAGAGCTGGTAAGCGGTGTGCCATCCTTCTGTGCAGTGGCGGCGGTTCTCGGTGTGCCGCTGGGCTCCGGCGGAGAAAACATTCATATTTTACCAGGCCGGTACAATCTGGAGGAGTTAGAGTTATATAACGGAACGAAGGTTTTGATGAAATCCGGGGGCAGGCTTGGGGAACTGAAAAAACGACTGGCAGAATTGGAAGGGAAAGGGCAGATAGCTGCCTATGCTGTGACGAACTGCGGCATGGAAGACCAGGTAGTATGTAAGGATATCCGGGAACTGGAGGACCAGGCTGGATATTTTACTACGGTAATTGTAAAAGAAAGCAGTGAGAAGTAAAATTAGAGAGGAGGTGGAAACGATGAGGGTAATATTAACAACAATCATAATCTTTATTCCTGTTCTTATCGCTGTAATATTGGCGGTTGTTTTTGTTCTTCATATGAAAAAAGACGAAAAAGATGAAAAGGAATATATGAATACTTTATCGGAAGAAGAAAAAAAGGAATATCTGTTACAAAAAAGTAAAGACATGCAAGCGGAGCAATCCTACTACCGTATGAATGATATTGTGTCCAATAAAAAGTAATAAGGGAAAGGTTAACGCCATGGAAGCTTACATCATGAAAAATCAAAAACAGCTGCGGTTTGGGATTACTACGGGAACCTGTGCGGCGGCAGCGGCAAGAGCAGCGGCAATACGTCTGCTGTTAGGGCGGTTTCCGGACAGGGACAATGATGTTATCGGCATTTCTACACCAAAGGGAATGGTTGTAAAGGTTCCCGTCACAGAGATATCTGTATCGGAAAGCTCCTGTCAGTATATGGTTGTGAAGGACAGCGGGGATGACCCGGACGTGACTGACGGAGCAGAGATTTTTGCCACGGTGGAAATGGTTGACGCCTCTTTTCTGAAGGAAAAGCCGGTATTTCACTCAGAACAGTTTAATAATCTTTATTTAGATGGCGGGAAGGGGATTGGCCGGGTCACGAAGGAGGGGCTGGAACAGTCTGTCGGGCAGGCCGCCATTAACATGGTTCCAAGGGAAATGATATTTCAGGCTGTGGGCGGGGTGTGTCTGCTGGCGGAGTGCAGCAGGCCTCTTTTGATTACCATATCCATTCCGGCAGGGGAGCAGCTGGCAGCGAGAACCTTTAATCCGAGACTGGGAATTGAAGGCGGTATTTCGGTTCTGGGAACCAGTGGAATTATTGAACCCATGAGCGAAAAGGCTATTGTGGATACAATAGAGCTTGAGATAAAACAGCTTGCAACCCAGGGTGTGAAGCAGCTGCTTGTGACACCGGGAAATTATGGACAGGCATATGCGTCACAATATCTGGATTTAAATATGGAGCAAAGTGTAAAGTGCAGTAATTATATTGGAGAGACCATTGATTTGGCAGTTTCCTATGGCATGGAGCATTTTCTGTTAATAGGAAATATCGGTAAGCTGGTGAAGCTGGCGGCAGGCATTATGAATACCCATTCCAGAGTGGCAGATGGAAGATGTGAAATCTTTGCGGTTCACACGGTTCTTTGCGGGGGCACAGGGGAGATGGCACAGACCCTGATGAATTGTGTGAATACGGATGAGATGTTAAAATATCTGATGGAATGGAAGCTGAAGGATGCGGTTGTGGAGAGTATCTGTAATAAAATAGAGGAGCATATGAAGTACCGCATTGGGGATAAGATGCAGTTCGCTGTGGGACTGTTTTCTGAGAAGCTTGGCTTTTTGGGAGGCACAGGAAATTTCCAGCAGCTGGTAAGTGAGATGAAAGAGGAGTAAAAATATGGTTCATTTTGTGGGTGCAGGTCCCGGGGCAGAGGATTTGATAACCATAAGAGGTTATAGATTAATAGAAAATGCGGATGTGATTATTTATGCAGGTTCCCTTGTGAATCCGGCTCTTTTGAAATCGGCAAAGGAAGACTGCAGCATTTATAACAGTGCTTATATGAACCTGGAAGAAGTGATAGAGGTTATGGTGGAGGCGGAGAAAAAGGGATGGATGACAGTCCGCCTGCATACCGGTGACCCGGCAATTTTCGGTGCAGTCAGAGAGCAGATGGATGAATTAGAGAAGAGAAGGATTGCATATGATGTATGCCCGGGAGTCAGCTCACTGTTTGGGGCGGCGGCAGCTTTGCGGACAGAATATACCCTGCCGGAGGTTTCTCAAAGTGTGATTATTACAAGGGCAGAGGGAAGAACGGCTGTACCGGAAAAGGAGGCATTATCAGAGCTTGCCAGACATCAGGCAACCATGATTCTGTTTCTGTCTTCGGGGCTGGCAGATAAGGTGAAGGCACAATTATTAGAGGGCGGCTATGCATCGGATACACCGGTGGCAGTGGTCTATAAGGCAACCTGGCCGGAGGAGAAAATCCTGCGTACAACGGTTGAAAAGCTGCCGGAGGCTATGAAACGGGAAGAGATTACAAAGACGGCATTAATTGTGGTGGGAAATGTGCTGGGGGATGAATACGCAAAGTCAAGGCTGTATGACGCCTCATTTTCAACAGAATTCCGGAAGGGAGACAGAAAATGAAAATGCTTATGATTGCATGCAGCCAAAATGCATACCGTCTCATGCAGGATGTAAAGAGCAGATGGATAGAAAAGGATTCCGATACCGCCATTATTTGTAAGGTGAAATGCAGCAGTCTTCCGGAAAACTCCATGAGCCAGAGTGTCTTGGAATGTGTGGAGGAATGGTTTGACAGGGTAAATGCCATTGTATTTTTTACCGCAGTGGGAATCGCAGTGAGAAGTATTGCGCCGTGTTTGAAACACAAATCCACTGACCCGGCAGTGGTGGTGGTGGATGAAACAGGAAAATTCAGTATTTCTCTGTTATCAGGGCATGCCGGCGGTGCAAACGAGCTGGCACAGAAAATCGCAGATATGACAGGCGCAGTTCCTGTT
Source organism: uncultured Clostridium sp. (assembly GCA_900544905.1). Taxonomy (GTDB): domain Bacteria; phylum Bacillota; class Clostridia; order Lachnospirales; family Lachnospiraceae; genus CAG-590. The sequence continues at coordinate 5,851 of UQXF01000061.1, read as the reverse complement.
ATTACTACGGCAACGGACCGGGAGGATAGATTTGCTGTAGATGATTATGCAAGGAAGCATGATTTGGCAGTAACGGACTGGAAGCTGGCAAAGGAAATATCAGCGGCGGTTTTAGAGGGGGAACCGATTGGATTTCGTGTTGACAGTGCCTTCTTAAAGGAAACAGATTTTGAAGAGGGACTTTCAGAGCAGGTTCATTTTTATCGTGGAGAAGAGGCTGCCCAGGAGAAAAGAGGAATACAGGTCTGTTATGCACAAGCTTTCAAGCGGGCATTTCCCGCCACCCTCCAGCTGGTGCCAAGGATTTTTGTGATTGGTATCGGATGTAAAAAAAATACAGGGGAAGAGAGGATTGCCGGTGCAGTTAAACAATGTCTGGAGGATAATAATATCCGGTTTGAGGCGGTATACGCTGTGGCAAGTATCGACATAAAAAGGCAGGAGAGAGGCATTACAGAATTTTGTAAAAATAAGAAGCTTCCGTTTCTGACGTACTCTGCCGGTGAGCTGCAGTCTTTGGAGGGAGAGTACAGCTGCTCTTCCTTTGTGGAACAGGTAACCGGTGTGTCCAATGTCTGTGAGCGAAGCGCCATGGCGGCAGCGGCAGGCAGGCTTATCTGTGGCAAAAGGGTATATGGTGGAGTGACGGTGGCAATTGCACAGCGTGGAGGCAAAGCAGCAGAAGTCACAGAGTAACAAAAAGGGAAAGGAAAATGGTATGTGCCAGTTATATGTGGTGGGGATGGGTCCCGGCGAATATGAAAAAATGACACTGGAAGCACAGAACGTTTTGGAGCAGTGTGAAGTGATTGCAGGATATACCGTCTATGTTGATTTGTTAAAGAAGCATTTTCCGGGAAAAGAGTTTATTGTAACGGGAATGACCAGAGAAACCGAGCGGTGCCGGCTGGCATTACAGTCTGCGGCGGCAGGCAGGAGAACGGCTATGGTATGCAGCGGAGATGCGGGAGTTTATGGTATGGCGGGGATTTTACTGGAGTTAGGGGAGAGCTATCCCCAGGTAGAGATTTCAGTGGTGGCAGGGGTGACCGCCGCGTTGTCAGGCGCTGCAGTTTTGGGAGCCCCTCTGGGGCATGATTTTGCTGTAATCAGTTTAAGTGATTTGTTAACTCCCTGGGATAAAATTGAACTGCGGTTAAAATGTGCCGCTATGTCGGATATGGCAATCTGCCTTTACAATCCCTCCAGTAAGAAGCGGAGTGACTACCTGCAAAGGGCATGTAATATTATTCTGGAATACCAGAATAGAGATACGGTCTGCGGCTTTGTAAAAAATATCGGAAGAGAGGGAGAAGATTATGGGATTTTGCCCCTCAGCCGGCTGGCACAAACCCCGGTGGATATGTTTACAACCGTATTTATCGGAAACTCCCAGACAAGACAGATTGGAGACCGCATGGTGACACCGAGGGGATATAAGACTTCTCTTCAGGAGGTAAAGTAAATGCCGGGAATTGTTATATTTGGCGGAACAGTAGAGGGGCGGCAGCTTGCAGAGCAGCTGCGGAGCACAGGAATACAATTACATATCTGTGTAGCTACGGAATATGGTGCTTCCCTGCTTCCGGACGGGGGAAATGTCCATGTCTATGCCGGGCGGATGGATGAATCACAGATGGAGCAATTTCTTTTGGAGAAGAGGGCGGATTATTGTCTGGACGCTACCCACCCCTACGCCGCAGAGGTGACAAAGAATATTGTTCATGCCTGTGAAAATACAGGACTTCCATATATCCGTATAATGCGGAAAGAGGCAGAAGCAGGGCAGAAGGATTTGCCGGGAGAAAAAGAAAAACGGGATAATGTGGTGTTTGTAAAGGATGTGGAGGAGGCGGCAGAATATCTCTGTAAAACTGTGGGAAATATTTTTATTACCACCGGAAGTAAAGAGCTGGAAAAGTATACAGTAATTCCGGATTATCAGAGCCGGTGCATTGCAAGGGTGCTTCCGACTCTGCCGGTTATGGAAAAATGCAGGGAGCTGGGTTTTGAAGGCAGAAATCTGATTGGCATGCAGGGACCATTTAGCGAGGAAATGAATTACTGCATGTTAAAGCAGAGCGGAGCAGAATGGATGGTGACAAAGGATTCCGGTAAGGCAGGAGGATATCCGGAAAAATGTGAAGCAGCCCTGCGGTTGGGAATCCATGTTATTGTAATTGGCAGACCTCCGGAGCAGCCGGAGCATACAATGGAGCTGGAAGAGGCAGTAGAGCTTTTGAGAGAAAAATATGGGGTGAAAGAAACCGTCACAGCAGGCAGCGGTGAAAATGGGACAGAACCGGATGCGGAAAATAAGCGGACGGTTTATCTTGTTGCAATGGGCCCGGGAAATGATAAGCTGCTGACCAGGGAAGCAGAAGAGGCGCTGGCGCAGTCGGATGTGCTGATTGGCGCAAAGCGTATGGTGGAGATATGGCCGGGGCATAGGGAAAAGCCATGTTATATCAGCTATAAGCGGGATGAGATAACAGAATATCTGCGGCAGCATCCGGACTATAAAAAGGTGGCGCTTTGCTATTCAGGTGACATAGGGTTTTATTCCGGCGCAAAGGGGATGTGGGACTTTTTGAGAACGAATGAGAATATTGTCCGCCCGGTATCCGGAATTTCCTCTGTCACATATTTTCTCAATAAGCTTGGTGTTCCCTGGGATGAGACGGAGCTGGTAAGCTGCCATGGACAGGAGACGGAGCTGGTTTCTCTTTTGAAGGAAAGGAAAAAAGTGTGTGCGCTGTCGGGTAAACAAAGTACGGTTTCGGATATCAGTAAACAATTGCTGGACAGTGGAATGGGACAGGTAAGGATGACGGTGGGAGAATGCCTGTCCTACAGGGAGGAACGGATTGTAACAGGTATTCCGGAGGATTTTTTAAACAGGGAATTTAACAGCCTGTCTGTTATATTACTGGAATTAATCAGGTGATTGGGTTTTGCAATTGCGAAAAGCAGATAATATTAGAGGAGGAGAAGATATGCGGTTGGGAATACCGGACAGTGAATTTATCCGCGGTGAGGTTCCGATGACGAAACAGGAGGTGCGGATTTTATCTGTAGCTAAATTACAACTGGATAAGGCGTCGGTTGTGTATGACATAGGCGCAGGCACAGGCTCCGTTTCCATTGAGGTTGCAGCGCAGTGTACAGACGGAAGGGTATATGCCATTGAGAAAGCTCCGGAAGGCATTTCCCTGATTGATGCCAACAGGAAAAAGTTTAACATAGGAAATATAGAGCTTGTGGAGGGTACTGCTCCCCAGTGTATGGAAAGACTGCCGGCTCCCACCCATGTATTTATCGGCGGCAGCGGCGGCAGGCTTGTTGATATTATCAAGGCGGTAAGGAAAAAGAATCCAAAGGTCAGATTTGTTTTAAATGCGGTAACACTGGAGACCATGGGAGAGCTTATGAAGCTTCAGAGCCTGTTTCCGGAATACGCCGATATGGAAGTGATACAGGTAAGCGTATCAAGGGCAAAAGTCCTTGGAAGCCATCATTTGATGAGGGCAGAGAATCCTGTCTGCATTGCAGCGTTTGGAGCAAGCATGTAATAGAATGATGGCGGCAATTGCTTATGAAACTCTGATTTTAAAATCGCACGGTGTGTAAAATAGTGAGTTTTGCAATTACCTGAATAAATATGAAAAGAAAGGAAGCGGCATATGAGTAAGGCACCGAGAATTTTATTTGCAGCGCCGAAGAGCGGCAGTGGTAAAACCATGATTACCTGCGGAGTGATTGAATTATGGAAAAGACAGAATAAAAGGATTGCTTCCTTTAAATGCGGACCTGATTATATTGATTCCATGTTTCACCGCCGGGTGCTGGGCATTTCTTCCGGCAATCTGGATACGTATTTTACAGATGATGCGTTGACACGGAAATTGCTTATGGATAAGGCAGGAGATGCAGACGTTACAGTAATAGAGGGTGTTATGGGATATTATGACGGTCTGGGAGGGCAGTCGGAGCAGGCGAGCACATATGAGGTGGCAAGGGTCACAAAGACGCCGGTTATTCTGGTTGTGGATGCAAAGGGTGCAAGTGTATCGCTGGCTGCGGTAATTAAGGGATTATTGGATTATAAGCCGGACAGTGGAATTTGCGGGATTATTTTAAACCGGGTGTCTGCCGGATATTATGACCGGATAAAAGAGGTTATTGAGTCTGCCTGTGGTATCCCTGTGATTGGTTTTCTGCCGGAGCTTAAAAATCTGGAGGTGCCGTCGAGACATCTGGGGCTGATTGCCCCGGAGGAAATGACAGCATTCAGAAGCTGGATAACTGCCATTGCAGATGCCATGGAAAAAACGGTGGATATGGATTGGCTATTTGAGATGGCAAAAGGTGCCCGGGATTTGGATGTGGTGGAAAGCAGGGAAATACCGCATTTATCCGGTAAAATCCGGCTTGCGGTTGCACGGGATGAAGCGTTTTCCTTTTATTATTCGGAGAATATGGAATTGCTGCAGAGCATGGGCGCGGAATTAGTGGAGTTTTCACCTGTCCATGATGATGGATTGCCGGACAATATTGACGGCTTGCTTCTTGGCGGTGGTTATCCGGAGAATTTTGCAGAGAAACTGGAAAAGAATGTTTCCATGCGGGAAGCCATAAAGCAGGCTTGTGAAAAGAAGCTTCCGTGTCTGGCGGAATGTGGGGGATTTCTGTATCTTCAGCAGGAGCTGGAAGGAAGCGACGGCAAGATATATAAAATGGCAGGGGTGCTGCCGGGAAAGGGATTCCGGACAGGGAAGCTGTGCCGGTTTGGATATATGCAGGGAACCAGCCGGAGGGCAGGCGTAATGGGAGCACAGGGAACGGTATTAAAGGGACATGAATTTCATTACTGGGACTGTACGGAAAATGGAGCCGCTTTTCTGGCAGGAAAACCGGTTCCGTATACGGAAGGGCAGGATTCAACGCAGGGTAATTCCTCTGCGGTTACGAAGCCTTATGACTGTATGGTTTATACGAATACAATGCTGGCAGGCTTTCCACATTTTTATTATTACAGTAATCCGCAGGCGGTTTATCAGTTTTTATTGCAGTGCCAGAGCTTTCAGGCAGGAAGGCAGGCGAAGGCACATTGGGACAGTATTGCAAAGCCCATAGACAGTCTGGGAATGCTTGAAGATTATGTGGTTAAAATCTGCAAGATTGCAGGCAGTGCAGCACCCTGTGATATATCGAAACGGGCATTGATTGCGCTATGCGCTGACCATGGGGTGGTTGCAGAGGGTGTGACCCAGACCGGGCAGGAGGTCACAAGGATTGTCAGTGAGAACTTTGCCAGAGGATGTTCCACGGTAAATATTATGGCAGGCGTAGCCGGGGTGGATGTCTATACGGTAGATGTGGGGATGAATACGCCTTATTATCCCGAGAAGGAATTGAAAATGGGAGCAGTCATTGATTGCAAGGTGGCAAAGGGAAGTAATAATCTGGCAGTGGAACCGGCAATGTCCTTAGAGCAGTGCCGGCAGGCAATAGACACGGGGAAGAGACTGGTAAAGGAGTTAAAGGACAGAGGATACCGGATAATTGCCACCGGCGAAATGGGAATCGGAAATACCACACCAACCAGTGCGCTGGCTGCGGTGTTCTTAAACCGGAGTACAGAAGATGTTACCGGCAGGGGAGCTGGTTTATCAGAGGAAGGAATGAATAAAAAGTGCAGAGTGGTCATGCAGGCAGTGAACCGGGTCAGAGAAAAGGGTCTGACAGATGCTGTGGAGATTCTGGCGGAAGCAGGAGGATATGAAATTGCAGCCATGACCGGTGTTTTCCTTGGCGGTATGGAGCTGTCTCTTATACACATCTCCGAGCC
>UQXF01000060.1 GCA_900544905.1 uncultured Clostridium sp. | reverse complement strand
AGCGTCAGATGTGTATAAGAGACAGTCCCATAGTCTTCCGCAATCCTTTTCCACACATTTTTTGCTGTCATTCCGGCACCGGTCAGCATCGTAAACTCTGTGATAATTTCCGGATAATCCAGCATCATCTGCTCTTTTCTCGTCTTCTTCCGATTGCTTTCTTTCTGTATTTCTCTTCCGACAAGCAGAATACTTATCGCCATTCCGAGCATCAGAATCGGAATAACTTTTGAATCTTTCTCCTCTGTCCAGGCAATTTTTCTTCCGTCCAGACTGGGTGGCAGTGTAAGATATGCTTTCTGCCTCGTAGCACTGTCCTGTAATCTTACCAGTTCCAGAACACGCTCTTTCGTGGAAAGCGTTTTCTCCTGTCCTGCAAAAATAACAAGATCCATCTCACACGGATATACCTTATCTTCATAATGCAGAACTCCGGTAATATTCATCCCAATCCCCTGATTCTCCGGATCTTCTTCCCGGATTTTTTCCTGATCCAGTCTTCCAAGCGAATCCATTACATCATATCTGCTAAGTTCCCAGGAAACCGAAAACGGAAAATCGTCTAATGCTGTTACCAGATCCAGATCTGTCTTTATATGCGACAGATCCTTATTTTCCCCGGAAATCACTTTTGCAAGCTCTTTCCTCGCTTTCTGAAACTCCTTTTCCAGCCGCTTTTCACTGTAAATCTTCGGTGACACACGAATTTCTATATCCTGCTTTTTTTTTCCTTCAACCTGCATAGAAAGCGCCGCTTCTTTTTGTCCTTCCCCGTACCCGTTCCGCTTTATCTGCATGGTTTCAGAGTTTTCCGTCCCTGTCTTCTGCACGATTTCCGACAAAAATGCCAGACTTGTCACCGCCAACATCAAAAAAAATATCCGCCTGAGAAGCCTGTCCCATTTTCTGAAAAGTGATTTCTTCTTGAAATACATCCATGCACAAGCTCCGAGAAAGAAATACATTCCGATACAAAACCACATTTCTATACCTCGATTTCCACAATCTTGCATCCAAGTCTCCAGGCAGCAATGTAAGCTCCAAGACAAATACTCATAAAAGCCGCTCCTGGCAGATTCCTGTATAACCCCGACATAAATTCCGGAAAGCTCAGACGCATATAACCAATAATTCCCAAAGGAATCACTGACATGATCTGAAATTCCATTTTTTTCGCTGCAATTACGGTATCGATTTCTCTTTTCACTTCCGCTTTATCACCAAGTTGTCTAACCGCATTTTTAATGATCAGAATACTGTCGCCTCCGCTCCTCTTTGCCAGGGAAAATACAGTGACAAATGTATCCACCTCCGGAAGTGCTACCCTTGCAGCAAAATCCTTCCAGGCAGCTTCCGCGGTTACGTTCAGATTCAGCTGCCTTACCATATACGTAAATTCCCGTACAATAAGTGTATGCCTGTCATACATGATCTGCAGGTCTCTCTGTACCTCTTTGATCGCGTTCTCCATAGAGTATCCCACATTCAGCTGCGCTTCCAGTGATTGAAGCGCATCTTGGAACTGTCTTTCAAAACGTCTCTTCCCTTTTTCCTCCGCCTGACAGATCATCCTTTCGTAATACTTCATTCCCAGAGGAAAAAGCACTGCCATCATCCATAGTCTTGAATAGAACAGCATGGCGATCAGAAACACCAGAAGAATGCTTTCCGTTATCGCCAGGGCATACGCCTTCCGGCTGATACCCTGCCGCCATAAGTTTTTCCATCCGTGTAAGTGTGGACCTTTTCACCCACTCCCCCTGGATTTTTCCATCCTTACTTCCCGTCTCCTGAAAGGAAAATAACGGTTGAAGCCTGATTTCTCCTTTTTCATATCCCAATACCTCCATGATTTCCAATACTTTCCTGCTCTTGTCCCGAAGGCGTCCCAGATGTACCAGGATATCGATTCCGGAAGCGATCTGACGCATAACTGCTTCCAGCGGAAGTTTAATCCCCATCAGTACCATTGTAGACAGTCTGCTCATCATATCATCCGGACTGTTCGCATGACCGGTACTGATCGACCCGTCATGACCTGTATTAATAGCCTTTATATGGACTCCCTATGTTCCCATCATGCAGAAATACAATATCTGTACTTAATATACACTGTATATAACGTTATTATCTTGCCATTCCACAGTTGCAAAAAGAAAAGAGAGCCTTTCACAGCCCTCTTTCATATTGACTTTCTCATTCATTTGTCATACTCAACAGTTTGGCAACCAATGTCTCTAAACTTTTTCCCAAAAATGGGACAAAGTCTGGTATTGCACCAAATGCCATCCCAATTATTATCATTCGACCACATTCTCTTGCAGATTCCAATGCAAATCCATAACTCAAAACACCTGTCAGAATAAATATAATTGATAAAAAGTAAAGCAAAATATTTCCCAACATCATCGGAATTTTTAATAACCAGCGAATCAATGTCATTACTGCAAGAATTAAATATAAAAACACTTTTATTATGTACTTAACCAACATTTTTAATCCCTCACTTTTTGTCTTTCCGGACAGCAAGAATCTTGCCATCCGGACTTCCATTTTTTTGCTATCCGGACTTCCACTTTTTTGATATCCGGGCTGCAAAATTCTTGCTATCCAATGCAGTTCATTATCCTTTTGTGTATATCATTTCCGTCAAAATCATCTCTTCTGCATCATGACAAATGGTATTCATCCTCCTTGTCCATTCCATGTTGTCCTGCCTTTTTAATTTCTCTGTAATTCCTTGTTTCTCCATCATCTGTTTTACTAATTGTTCTTCCCTATCCCTTGCTTCTGCATCAATCTGATTCAAATGCTCGACAAGTTTTCCTTGTAACAACAATATTTGATATTTTGCCTTTCTGTGTTCCTGTAAATAGCTTTTACGAAGCATCCCATATTTCCCATAAGTTGGTTCGATATCTGTAAGTGCCAATTCCGGCAAATAATAATCTCCACATAACATATAAGTAAGTCCATTTTTCTCATCATAAATTTCGTTCTGCATAAAATATTCTCCTTTTCTTCCTATAATTGGTCGTACATCTTCAATAGTGTTCCCTTTTTCATTTGACTATATTTCACCTGTAATTCTTCATATTTTTTCTGAAGACTTTCATATTCGTTTTTCGGAACACTATCGGATAGTTTCTGTTCTAAACTCTTAATCCGTGCTTCCTGTGCTTTTGCAATAGCATTGCTTTTAGGATTTTGCAATATCATTCCCTGTTGTTTTTCCTTCAATTCCATCATGACCTGTTTCACATTCGGATTATTATAGAAAAAACCTCTGGAAAGTCCTGTTAGTTTTGTAAGTTCAGCAACTGAAATTTTTATATTTTTTCTATACATTGTTTCAATAGCTGTTATTGCTGTTTCCGTCATTTCCGCACTTTTTTCTTTTGCCAGTGCTACCATTTTATCGTGTTTCTGCATTTTCCTTTTCCCTCCTGTATTGTGCTAATAATTCATTCATTTCATCTCGTACAGCCTTTGTATCCTCCGCTAATGCTTCGTTTCTTAACCGCCGATAATGTGGTATGGTTCGTGTATCCTTATGCCCCAACAGCCTTGCAATGCTATCATCATCTAATTTCATTTCTGTAAGTTTTACTCCAAAAGTATGTCTAAAACGATGTGTACGAAACTCAAAATAATTTCCCTTATCATCCCTGATATCATTTTCATAAATCATGATATTTACATGATATTTCAGCATTGAATCTGTATACAATTTTCCATTATCTTGCAGAAAAATATATTCTGAATCTGGATGCTCCTTTTCTGAAACTTCTATTGCTTTTCTAATCAATTCTGCCAGCTGATCGCTAACTGGTCTTTTGTATTTCCTTGTTTTCTGCTGGATAATAGTTATAAAATAATGTCCTGATTTCTCAGATAAGCAATCTCTTCGCAAAGTCAACGTATCCTCTATTCTTGTACCGAGCATCTGATGTATTATTAAACATCTGCCTAACTGGGGCTTTAATTTTGTTAATGCACAATTAAATCTCCTGATTTCTGCATCTGAATACGCTTCTGGTAAAGCGTTATCATATGCTCTGCAATCACTGGACAGAAAAAGGTTGCATATATTTTCTATTTCCAGTTCACGCCCTATTTCATCCAACAGATTATCCAAAACCGACAGCTCTGTCGTGTAACTGACTGATGTAAGACCGGTATCCGTTTTTATATAAACCAGATAATCTTCTATCATATCCCTGCTAATTTCTGTAAAGTGCTTTACTTCTGGGAATCGATCATACATGAAACTAGCAAACCGACGGAATCCACGCAATTCACCTTTTATACTACCCATTGCTTTTGTCTGGCAGTGGCTATACAATATTTTCTTTATTATCTCTTTAAATTCTTTCTGCCTGATCTCACGAAAATCTAATCTATATCTTCCACGAATCGGATTACTCCTTGGCACAATATCCAACTTTCTCATATCCCATACATCTTTTTCATTTTCTGGAATATCTGCTGTTTTACACTTCACAACATACTCATAATACATTTTCAGAAAAGAAACCTGAGCGCTACTTTGCTGCTCAACATTCCGCCTATCCGGTCTATTTCTTCTAACGTACAGCGCCAATCCTTTTTTATATAAAAATGCTTTATAACTTCTCTCCAGTTCTTCCCATTTTTTATCAGTAATGCTGCTACAACTTGTACACTTCTCATTCAGAAATTCTTTCAACAGATCAAATCTGTAAATATCATTTACTACTGTTGATAATGACAAACGTCTACATCTATCATCGATATACCCATAAATCTCATCCTGTATCTTTTCATTATGAATCTCAGATATGTAGTACACCCTGTTTTCCTTCCATTTCAGCCCTGCCAACTGTTTTTCTGTAGCTTGTTGATAACAGTCATACGAAATCAAATTAATATTACCTTTCATCATCTTCTGCTCCTTTCAATTTAAATGACTGATTTTTAGAGAAATATTTATCTTCAGCCGATACAATACGTTCCGGCATGAAATCAATGTACTGTTTTGTCATATTCTCACTTGAATGTCCTAGATAATCTCGTACCCCTTGTATAGAAACCCCATTTCCGTACATTGAAGTTGCAAGGTTATGTCTGTAATCGTGTGCTCTAAAGATATAATCTCCGCAGGCAATCCCACGAACCTTACACTCCCGAATCATCTGATTTGAAAATGTCTGTCCATTAAATGCACCACCCTTTTTATTTTTGAATAAATACTCCCCATTTTTTATTCCGTACTTTTTTTCATAATCATTCACCAGTCCAACCAATAGACTGGGAACAGGAATAACTTTTTCTCTCCGCATTTTGCTTTGATATATGCGCATCCAATTCTCATTGCCTTGTGAATAAAAGGCTCCCGATTTTATTGTACAAACCTCGCTTTTCCTAATTCCTGTGCAAAACAAAATCAAATACATCAACTGTAAATGCTCTGGGAATGCCGGCAGCTCCTTAATCAGATGAGCAATTGTTTTTTCTGGAACACTTCTTTCATTGTGTTCCGAAAAACCTTTTTTTAAAAATCGTTCCGGATAAAACTTCAACACTTCAATATTTTTCATTTTCAAAAACTGTAGAAATGTATGCATATGTGTGATATATCGGTTAAAAGTGGAATACTTAATATCGGACTCATCCAAAACAGACACATAATCCGCTATATCTTGCATCGCCAGTTCAGTTACTTTCTTACTCTGTCCATCCAGATATTTTAAAAATTGTGAAATAAAACTTATTGTATTTCGGATATTTGATAAAGACAGATCAGATATCCCGACCAAATATTTTGCGTATAATTGTAAATACCAACGATTTTCTTTTTCGTAAATATTAATAAATGAAAGGCTTTTAACAGGTGAACTGGCATTGATTCTCGATTTATCAAACTGAAACCTATCCATATACCAGATACACGCTCGCCAATTTGTCTCTGAATCTGTTAGAAATAACGTTCTTCTCGCAAACTCAACAATCTTAGAAGCCTGTTTTTTTATAATTTCCGACTCCTTGTTTAAATACAGATAAAATCTGTTTTCGTCTGCCTGTTCCATTTCTTCAATATCATCTATTCCGTACTTATCGCAAAACCGTATAAGTGCTTTTAATGGTTCTAAAAAATATCTTCGATGTCTTTGTACCTTATCCATATTCAGAATTTCACACAGCAATATTTTTGTCTGTCGCACCAACTGTGATGAATGTATCCTCGTTAAGTCCCATAACAAATCATTCTTATCAACCACCTGACGGAAAGATTGTGCTTTCTTCTTATTGGGGACATACAGCAAAAACAATTTGTCTTGCTTAAAAAACTCCTGTTCTACAGAGAAGGGGGTTCCTTGTGAATAGACATCCGGCATATTTTCTATTTTTAAACGATCAAATAAGCTCAGTAATTCCGCTTTATATTTTTCTGAAATATCCTCTTTTTCAAGAGAATCCATATACATTTTTCTCGTTTCATAGTTAATATCTGCAGTACACTGTATATCGGTATACTGAAAAAATTTGTATAACCGGTTATAGTATTTTGCTTCTCCATTTGTAACTAAAGATATTTCTTCCTTTAATTTCTCAGATATTTTTTCCTGATATAACTTCGGAACAATTTTTAATACTGCCAAGGTAATCCCTCCTTCCTTTTACAGAAAATCTGCAATTTGGTATAAATCTTCATTATTTGAGTAGTATTGATCTGTCGCTTCTATCAATCGTTCATTATTTTCACCCAAGTATTTAATGGTAGTTTCGACTTTCTTATGCCCCAGGGCAAAACGAATGTCATTCAAATCCCACCCTTCTTTTCTTCTTTCCTCCGCAAAATAGTGTCGGAGCTGATGCGGATGGGAATTGATATCCGTTTTTTTGGATAGCCTTTTCAACATGCTATACACAGAATCCGCATCTAATGGCTCTCCTTTGTTTTTTCCTGTCAATTTTGTAAATAGATACTCCGAGTTCATCAGACTTTTTCGGTTATCAGAAATGTACTTAACCAAGAACTCAAAAGTTGTATTACTTAACAAAGCCATTCTATATTCTGCATTTTTTGCTCTTGCCAAGTTGGTATTGGATTCACGATACCTTACCCGAACCGTCCTTCTTTCAAAATCAATATCTTCGGTATAATGGATTCCCAGAATTTCCCCTAATCTAAGACCGGTTTCTGCCATCATTGCTATCAGCAATCGATCTCTATCATTCGTACAGGCATTTATCAGTTCCTGTATTTCTTCGGATGTTATTTCTTCCAGATTAGGTTCTTCTTCTTTGAAGAAACCTTTAAACGAATTCACTGCATTTTGATGATTTACTCCCATACTGTCAAAATACGATACTTTTTTTACTCGTAAGACTTTAAGCATTGGCAAAACATCTTCCAGTGCCAAAAACTGGTAGTATCTGAAGACTGCACCAAGATACATATTGCAGGTCTTATTGCTCGTCTGTGTGTTATGCTCAGTATGCTTTCCACTCTTAACCCAATACAAGAAATCAATAAAATGTTTATTCTGCTCTGAATAGGATCGCAATATAATCTCATCCAATCCTATCGTTTGCTCCTGCAGAAAATTGTAATAATATGAAAGTGCGAAAGCTGCAGATTTTACAGTATTCGGAGAAGCATTAATCTGATCCAGATGCTTCAAATACTTTGATGGAAGGATTTCAATTTCTTCAATATCAGAAATAATCAAAAAACGTGGTCTATTATCTTTCAAAATCGAAACAACCCTATATTTCAATCCACAGCCCTCCTTCCTTTCTTTTTGATTCATTTGACTTCTTTGACTTCTTGATTTACATTATACACAAAGATGTCAAAATGTCAATTACGTTTTTGACTTCTTTGACTTTTGCAAGAATATCAATAAAGCATTTTTTGATTTCTTTATGTTTTAAATTGATTTTTAGGGATATAATTGATAAGATAAAATACAAGAAGTCAATTTATACAAAGTCAAAGAAGTCAAGAGGAGATTTGAATGAACGAATTTATATCAAATTCAGGCACACTAATAAATCCTGACAGCGTTTACGATCAGGAAAGATTCATCAATATACTTCAAATCATTTTACAGAAAAAAACACAAAAAGAATTATCTGAACAAACAGGCTTAAATAATGCAACCATTTCACGAATGCTCAACGGTGCCCGATCTGGAAGACCATATAAAAGCACTATTGATAAAATTGCAAAAGCCATTGATGATCCAGAACTTATCCAAGAATTATATGATGCAACGGGATATTCTTCTAAGAAAATACGGGAACGAAAAAAGATAATTGCAGACAATGGATTTTCTCTGGATCTCTCTACTGTTCAGGTGCATGAAAAGTTTTTTTCTACTTTAATGCGTGGACTTTCCATGATGACAAGTCTGCATAAAGTTGAATGGACAATAAAATCTGGAACGCCCAGATCATACGATTATTTAATTGAATTAAAAGAGGGAAATATAGATTATTGGTATATTAGATATGTAGATAGAATTACTTCTGATGAAGAAAGAAAAAAAGCCTTAACTGCCATTTATGGAGAATTTGCAAAATTGAAATTGGACGGAAAAATTAAAGTTTCTTGCGCCACTCCTTCTTACGAAGATTATGATTATTTTGTTACAATTCCACCATACCAATTAAATACAAATGCTTCAATTATACATTTTGATTCTGAACTCGAAAGATTTGCAGACGAAACCTTTTTAGAGACAGCTTTACCACTTAAAGAAAATATTCCTGTTAAGGATTTTTGTAATCTTACCGAATCACTGATACTATAACTTTTTAATTTTATCACAGAGAGAGTTGCTTATGGCTCTCTCTTTTTTTAACGCTTCCTCCTCCCATGTTCTAACTCATTATGGCAAATCATTTTCTAAAGCAAGTATCGCCTAGAGTAACTCAAAATCCCATTTCTGGATTATGATTCTCTGACGAACTTAATGGAGATTACGATTCCCCATACCCTCAATATCACAAAATATCAAATTTTGCTATTAGCTCATAATAAATTTTCGCAGCTATCTGTTTTTGCACTCATAGTTATCAAAAGCTTTTTATAACCATCTGCTTCTACCAGTAACAAAATGTCAATAGTTTTTTAATCACTTTTTCAAAAAAGGCAAAAAAATAGAACGTATAGATTATTTCCATACGCTCTATCTCACATTTCATATTAAATTTTTGAATTCTACAAACTTGAATTTTTCTTGTTACTTATTTTTTTGATTGTGGCGTTTCTTATTCCACAGTGAACCTACCAACATACCGATTGCAGAGATTATTGCTCCGGCTACAATCATTCCCAAGTCAGGGGTATTCAGTTTGTTAAAAGCAATGTTGTTTGCCATTTTGAATGTGCCATATTCAGCAAGCATATACATTACGCCAAAGAAAAGAGTGAATGCCCATTTTCCTTTTCCCCAAAAGTTATTTTTACCAATAACAATAGATACAATAAATGTGGATATAGGAAGAATAAACCAAAGAAACATCAAACTGTAACCCATAGCGTCACTTCCACTTGTAAAAAACCAGAACACTATCATTGCAAACGCCCAAATCAAGAGATAGGAGAGAATCGTAATAATCTTGTTTCTGTTGGCATTGCTTTTCACAACATTCGTACTTTCTTCAAGATAATCATAATAGCTTTTCATTTTTCGTTCTCCTTTCAATAGATAGTCAAGAGAGACATCGTAGCATTCGCTCATTTTAATGACGCTGATAATATCTGGATAGGATTTTTCATTTTCCCAATTTGAGATGGTCTGACGACTCACACCCAACAATTCGGCAACCTGTTCTTGCGTCAGCTTTTTTTCAATTCGGGCTTCCTTGATTTTGCATCCAATATCATGCTCCATGCCACTATACCTCCTTGCACTTTTATTGTAGGAAAAACACTCACTATTGTCTACAAAATAGCTTTGACATCACTTATTATGCGTGTCAAAATCCTTTTACATCTGCCAAATCCCGATTTGTTACTCACATGATATCATATTTTTTCTTCAATTACATCCACCTAATTTTAATACACTGCCTGTCGACTTGCTTCTGTAACCAGCATCCGGTTAATCTTCTCCTGCATTGTTTCCTTTGCATTTTCATTGAAATGATAACGGACAACATAGACTGTCTGCCCGATTTTCTTTGTAAATGTGTTACCCTCTGTTTTTGTATTCATCATTTTTTCCATAATCATTTTTCCTTTCTTTTGGAGCCCCAGCAGAGAGTCATTCCATTGGTCTCTGTCAGAACATTATTCTTTAAATCAGGCCCAAAATGGGCACTTCCAGTTTCACAGGCTACCTATATATAGCCTTTTCATTTTTGCTTGCAAAAAGCCTTGTGATCACAGCACTTTTTTAACGTAAAAAGCGTTTTAATATGATGCAGCCAACGACAAGAAGCATATCTAACAAATATCATTGTCTATCACTTCTGTTTTCTCTGCCGATATCTCTCTGGTTAATGCCTAATAATCTTCCCTGCCAGACAAGACGATAAGTACAGCGTTTGCTTCTATCGTGTTTCCAAATACTTTCTTCCATCATCCGATGGTTCTTCATCAAGTTTCAGTCCGTGACGTTTACAGATATCTAAAAACATTGTCCGGCAGGCAGAATCGGCTGCAGATTCAAAATTTTATTATTCAAAAATAAATAAAAATGGATTCCACCAAAATACCCATCACCAAAAATGTACTGGACACTTCTATTCATTATATTTGCACCAACAACTTGAAGTTATCTTCCTGCTTACGACTTTCCAACAACATAAACTCCAAATATCATTTTGATAATATAAAGATACTTCTTTCTTACCCCAGAGCAAGATCCACCTGTGTTTAACAATATTGTCTTTCATCACAATATTCTCTCATCAGGTTTTCATCTTGCTGGAGATTCCCCAAACCCATTTTTCTATTTATGCCGAGGTCTCAGTACACACTAGAGCAAGATCCACCCCGGTAATACCATATCGCTATTTTAGCAATATGATATTTTCCGGATGTAGGATTCTTGCTGAGGATTGTGCTCCCCAGTTCCTCACATTCAGCATAAATATATAATTGGTTCCTCGAATTTCTTCGGTCACAGCACAGGGAGAAAAAATAGGCTAAACAGCCCTATATCCCTGTGAAATCACCATGTGATTATAAAAACAGCAAGGACAGGAAGTGTGGATACACTTCCGCAAAATTGCCAATTTCGGAGCCATATCCAAAATTGAAAAATACATAAAAATCAAAAATCCGAAACCTTACTCGATATCCAAATTTATAATTTTTACATATTACAAAAAAACCAATATGAAAATTTTACAAATTTTGTAACACCTGTAAAATTCCCATATTGGTTTTTATTCATCTTTTATGGATTTGGAATATTCTATGTTTTCAAATATTTTACTTTGAGCAAAAAAACAGCTCTATAAACTTTTATCATTGCATTTTCTGGTATAATTTCATCAACTCTCCCACACAATCTGCTTCCGTCATTTTTGTACTAAAGCCATATGCAGCCATAACAGCTTTATCATTTGCAGTATGTGCTCGCCGTAACTCGGCTGGCATTGTTAAAGGATCATATAAAGCCGCAAGATTACTATTCGGATATAATGTTCTTGCTTTCAAAATTTCCTGTGCCGATTTTTCAATTTGTTCCCGATTCTTCTCCGTTACTACAGGCCACGGGAAATTGTTATACACTATTGTGTTTGAATAACTATAATCACTTTTTAATCTTCCACACACTGCTCGCATCCATGCCATATGAACATTCGACATCAATACACCAAATTCATAAAATGATGCATTTGGCATAGTGAATAATTTGTCTCCCGGAATAATTTCACCATCTAAATAATCCATTGGAATATATCTACGATTCTGAGAAGAAACTTTGGGAATCGCAATATATTGATTTTTATGTTCAAGTATTGATGCAAATAAAGTTGGATTCTCAGCCGCTTTTTTTGTGTTCGCTCTTGTACTACTAAGTCTAAATTCACGTACTTTATTCACTCGTTCTAATATCATCGGACATTTTTTTAATAATCCAGGATCAGCTCCAACAAGCCAAATACAATATCTCGGCTTTCGATCAATAAAATCTTTTCCCATCATATAATGTCTAAAAAACGGAGAAGCCTGTGGTTCTTTTTCCAAAAACTCTTCCTTTTCCTCTTCCGTCAATATTAAAAATCCACCATCAATTGCTTGCCCACCTAATGCTATTTCAGGAACATTACACAATGGTTTCATTCTTTTTTCAATGAATATATTTTCTGCATCAAGCAAATATCCATTAATATTATTCGCCGGAATTGTGTTCTCACCTGAAAAAATTATTTTCTGCTTATTATTTACAGCTCTACTAAAGCCAACAATTACACAATGAACATGCGCTTTTATTGACGCTTCACTATCCCATATAAATGTTCTGTATGCAAAATCAATGTGTAGACCTGATTCAAAAAGAGGTTTCCAGAGAATCGAAACACTTTCTCCCTGTGTAATTGAATTAGTTGATACCAATGCTGCTCTGATATTATAATTTCCCATATAGTCAGCCGCTTTTTTATACCAGCAACTAACATAATCAAGATTTCCTATACTCTTCCATCCTTCAAATATCTTCTCAACATCTTCCTTCTGCTCCGACGCCATCCAACGTGCTCCTACAAATGGCGGATTTCCCATTATAAACGATAATTTTTCTGCAGGAATTACATCATTCCAATCAATTCTTAATGCATTTCCTTCTGTGATATTTACATATGTCTTTAAAGGAAGAAAATCATCATTAAATCCATACACAATATTTTTCGTTTCTTCCAACATTTGAGATTCTGCAATCCATAAAGCCGTTTTTGCAACTGTAACTGCAAAATCGTTAATCTCTATTCCATAAAATTGCTGAATAGAAACTCTAATTGGATTATTTACCTCTACCAATGTCATTTGTCCGCCAACTTTTTCCCTTATCACCTCATTCTCCAAACGACGAAGCGACAGGTATGTTTCTGTAAGGAAATTTCCGGAACCACACGCAGGATCAAAAAATGTAAGTGATGCCAATTTATTTTGGAATTCTTCCAATTTTTTATCTCTGGTACGCTTCACTTGAATTGCTCTAACACTATCAAATTCCTTTTGCAAATCTTCCAAAAAAAGAGGACTAATAACTTTATGAATATTTTCAATAGATGTATAATGCATTCCTCCTGAACGTCTGGTCTCAGGATTTAATGTAGATTCAAATACCGCTCCAAATATAGTTGGAGAAATATCACTCCAGTCAAAATCTTCTGACGCTTTTGTAAGAAGTAATTCTTTAATTTCCTCTGTAAAAGGTGGTATCTCAATAGTTTCATCAGCAAATAACCCACCATTTACATATGGGAACTGAGCAAGTTCTTCTTCCAAATACTCGTCTCGCTCTGATACAGGTGTATCAAATATCTTAAATAATTCTATTAAAGCTCTCCGGCAATCCTTTACTTCATATGTTTCCAAATAATCGTGAAACATATTTCTCTTTCCAAAAATACCAGCATCTTCTGCATACAAGCAAAAAACAATTCGCACACATAAAGCATTCAGGCTCTTTAGTTTATGCTCTCTTTTTTCTTTCTGCTCAAATGTTTCATCCTTTTCCTTAATATCTGGTATACGATATTGTTTTAAAAACGCATCATAAATAAGCCCAACAATACCTCCTGCTTTTATTGATACTTCCATTTCATGCGATATTGTCTTTACTTCCTTTTTCACCAAGAAGTCCAACAATGGATATTTGCTTTGTAATTCATCTAAAGCAATCTTTGTCGGTTCTGGCTGTTTCTGGTTCATATCATAAATCCAAATTTCAGCAAAATTTGACGTAACAATCCATCGAGCTCTTTCATCAAAAGTCAGTTTCCCATTATATCTGTCTGCCTGTTCAAATGGAGTAAGATCAACATCTCCTGAATTCCTGATTTTCTGATCCAATGCTTTTCCAAGACTCTTCTGTTCAATGATTACTCGTGTTTCAGGAATATATACATCAATACGTTTTGTATTTCCATCAATTACAACTTTCTTTTCAAAATTCAAACGTTCTGTCACATTATCCATTCCCAAAACATTCGTCAATAAATCAATCCAATAAGAACGTCCATCTTCATCTTCTTTCCCTTTTCCCATCCATCGGTTTACAAATTGACGGGCAGCCTCTCTTTGTTCTGCATCTGTCATGCTTTTTTCCTCCTAAATAATCGTGCATTCACCAATCTTTCTCCGACTATTTTTACATATCATATCCACAGTATATCATAAAATTATTACAGAACAGCATTCATATATCATTATTTGTATTTTGTCTACACACAAGGAACTTCTACCGCCAAATCATAATAATATTGATACATGATCATGTTATCTTTTGCTTCTATATACACTCTCTGAGCTTCTTTCATCAAGTTATTCCAAATATCTTTCCATTCACTAGGAGCCGAATCTAAAAACCACATATTATTAAATGACATTTCTATCGTCCCCCATAAATCATCTTCTTTACGCTCAGTTTTTATATTCATCTGCATATTTCGTGCAATTTCCAATGCATCTTTTTGTAAAAAAGTGAATTTCACTACTTTTTGAGGATCTGGAACTTTCTTAAAACGACGCATATGAGCTTCTGCCTTTTTAATAATTGTTTCCAATTGTTCATCATGCCATTTTTTATCCTCTAGTATCTCTTCTTCTGACATTTGCGCTTTTTCTGCATTAATTTCTCTTTGCATTTCTTCCAATTCACGCTGTGCAATATCATAATATTTCTTTTCAATCACCATAATCTCCCAACTCCATAAAAAAAGAAACAGTCAACATTTTCGTTACAACTGTTTCCTTTATTTTTGAAGTCCCCGGAGCATTTGTATCACTACATTCTGTTCTTTTTCATCAAGATTATTCCAAATATTCAGAACCTCTTGTTGTGATTCTGATAAACTTACTGGAACATCCATTCCGGCAAAGAATTGTGCCATTGTTACTCCCAGTGCATCACATATCTTTTCTACAGTAGGCATAGTTGGTAAACTTTCTTTAGCAATAATTTTTCCAATCGAAGATTGAGATATACCAGTCAACTGTGACAGCCGATATTTGCTCATATCACGTTTTTTACATAAAGCTATAATATTGTCCGCAATATAATCCTCTGTGCGCAAGTAAATACACCTCTTTCCGATAGTAGTTACCTTAATTGTAACTAGAAATCCGCAAAAATATTAGAGATGTATCTTACAAGTATTTACTAAGGGAAACAGTAGTATTAAAACAAAAAAAATAGAACTATATAAAGTTGTATTCCATTAATGTCAGCTTATTATCTAAATGCTCATATTCTCTTTGTACCTCTTCAATTTTATCATATAGTTTCAGCACTGTCGAACCCTTTATCATTTTATTTTCTTGGCACATCTGCCGGAATTTTTCTTTGTACTCCCGCAGTATTTTTCCTTTTTCCTCTAATTCCTCCAATGTTTTGATTTCCTCTTTATCTGCCATGTATTTTCCTCCCAGACATAATTTTTAATACATAAATGATAACCCTTTTTTCGCTGTTGTTCAATTACAACTTATCGCCTTTTTCTCGCATCAATCGACAATCTTCTTTTTGCTATATACATATGATATACTTCTCTTTATACAACCAATTGCTGTTGTATAGCTCACCATTTTTTCTATCTACAACACAAAAAAGTCAAGTTGTGATGGAAAGGAGGTGAGGACATGGAAATAAATTATGCACTTATAGGCAAACGTATAAGAGAAACCCGCAAACAACGAGGATTATCTGCCGAGGAGCTGGCTGAAATTGCTGATCTTTCTACTGTTTATATAAGCTATATAGAAAATGCCAAGCGTAAACCCAGTTTAGAATCTTTAATCAAAATTAGCAACGCACTTGAAATTACTATTGATGAATTACTCTATGGGAACTTGTTATACAATCCTACGGAATATCAAACTGACATTGATTTATTAATGGCAGATTGTACCAGCACTGAAAAACGTTACATATTCGAGGTTCTTTCAGCCATAAAAAACATTTTACGAATCAATGATTGGCATCTATCCTCAAGACACAATTACGATGCTGATAACCCGAATGATTATTAAATCATTCAATAACAATCAAATATCTATTTCTACATAAACCATCCGTTAATCACTTAACTGATGGTTTATGTCTTTTTCAATCAAAAAATTCTATGATAGTTATATCAACTATAAAGGATGTCGCTATTGATGAAAGAAAGTGAAGAACGAAGCAGTAATATTGATGAACAAAAAGCCAGAATCCGGCAAAGATACAAAGGTATTGATCCAGAAGAACTGGAAGTAATCCCGGCACTTCCACCAGAGGATATTTTTAAAACAGAGAAAAAACTACGAGTAGCTGTATATGCAAGGGTATCTACGGATGATCCACGCCAAACATCCTCATATGAATTACAGAAAAATCATTATCAGGATGTAGTAAATAAAAATCCGAATTGGATGCTTGTAGAAATATATGCCGACGAAGGCATTTCCGGCACCTCGCTTCAACATAGAGATGCATTCAAAAAAATGATTGAAGATTGTGAAGCTGGAAAAATTGATTTAATCATAACAAAAAGTGTATCACGATTTGCAAGAAACGTTGTTGACTGTATACGATATGTACGAGAGCTTTCTTCACTCCGTCCACCCGTCGGTGTATTTTTTGAAACAGAGCATTTAAATACTCTTGATCCCAAAAGCGAAATGATTCTGTCATTCATGTCAACACTTGCGCAGGAAGAAAGTCATACCAAAAGTGAAATTATGAATTCTTCCATTGAAATGCGTTTTCGTCGGGGAATATTCCTTACACCTCCTCTGCTCGGATATGACCAAGACGAAAATGGAAATCTTGTAATCAATCCACATGAAGCTAAAATTGTGCAGCTTATTTTTTATATGTATCTGAATGGAAGCAGTGCTCAACAAATTGCTGATTCTTTGACAGAACTCGGTTGTAGAACAAAAAAGAATAATGATGTCTGGTCATCCAGTACCATACTACAAATCCTTCAAAATGAACGCCATTGTGGGGATGTTCTGGCGAGAAAAACATGGACTCCGAATTATCTTGACCATAAATCAAGGAAAAACAATCAAGACCGTAATCAATACAGAAAAGTCGGACATCACGAAGCTATTATCTCCAGAGATGATTTCATAGCTGTTCAAAAATTAATTACAAATGCGAAATATGGAAATAAGGAGATTTTACCAGAATTACATGTGATACAAGAAGGCTCTCTAAGTGGATTTATAAGCATTAATCCAAGATGGTCTGGATTTAAAGCCAGAGACTACTTTGAAGCATCTCAAAGCGTCCTTAAACCGGAAAATATGAATGCACCTGATACAGTTACTGCTTCCGCCGGTTCCTTCGATTTAAGAGACTATGAAGTTGCCAGAGGACAATTTTTCTCCTCGGTTGGTCGGATTTCTGTTTCTTTTTCATATAAACAGATCTCTTTTAACAAAGACGCTATACGGAAATTTCCAAACATAAAATTTGTCGAAATGCTAATACACCCAAGATCAAAACTACTTGCTATCCGACCATGTTCCTCGGAAACCAAAAATAAAGTGCAGTGGTCACGTCTCAAAGATGGTCAACCTATTCCAAAACCAATTTCCGGCGCTGCATTTTTGCCAACATTATACGAGATATTTAAATGGGACAAAAAATGCAAATATAGAATATTAGGAGTTGCACACCAAAAAGACAATGAAAATGTCCTTATCTTCAACATGGACGATACAGAAATACGAATACCGACAACTACCAACGACGTATCCTCCCCCAATAACAATACGCCTGATACAATATCTGATTCTAAGAGTGTGTTAGCTTATCCTGCCGACTGGATGAATAGCTTCGGTAATAATTATTATACTCAATCTCAAGCGCCAGAATTAACAGAATTTACAGCGGACAAAAACTGGCAGACTGCTTCAGAAAGTAAACCTTATAAAGAACCTGAGCTACAAACCACTCCCAAAGAAACCATTATACAAAATATAAAGAATATTATTACAGAAATTAAAGGAGACACCCAATGAGCGAGCAACCTACAAATCAATGGAATATGACTACAGAACCTTCTGATATGATGAAAATCAACACACCTATGCCAATAACAGTCGCATCCAACCCCTCAAATCAAATGGAAGTCACTGACGATGATTCTTTCAGCTATGACGGTTATCAAGTTGTACGTGGCGAATTCTTCGCTCATATTTACGAACCTTCGTTTACGCTTAATAACTACAAGGTATCTGTAAATACCGCCTGCATAAAAAAACTACCCGATGTCGAATATGTGCAAATATTAGTCAATCCCATTGAAAAAAAACTGGCTGTCCGTCCCTGTCGAGAAGAAGAAAAAGACTCTTTTCGTTGGTGTTCCTCTGGGAAAAAACGTTCGCCAAAACAAATCACTTGTCGGATTTTTTTTGCTAAAGTGATATCTCTCATGGACTGGAATCCTAATTATCGGTACAAGATTCTCGGCAAACTAATTCGTTCTGGCAATGAAATACTGTTCATTTTCGATTTAACTTCACCTGAAATATTTCCTCGTACACTAAAAGACAATGGAACTGTAACCACTGCTAGGACACCTTCTTATCCTGAAGAATGGAAGAATCAGTTCGGTATTCCAGTGGAAGAACATCAAAAATCAATGCAAGTTAATATATTTGAAGGCTACGCAGTATTTGACATACAAGAAAAGAAGAAGGTAACTGATAAATCCACAGAAAAAGCAAAAAAACCATCAACAGCAGAAAGTGAGGAAAAATCCTATGAACAACAAACACTCTTCCCATCCACTAATATGTATTGACTTTAAAAAGAATCGTATACGAATCCACCGCAATACACTCCGTCAAATTGGTAACCCAGAATATATTCAACTTCTTGTTAATCCTGATCAAAAAATGATAGGTATAAAGGCTAGTTGTGCGGAGGATAAATTGGCACATAAAGTTAAGGATTATTTTGTCATCAATGGTAACAGTTATGAGTTATACAGCCGAGA
This sequence comes from uncultured Clostridium sp., assembly GCA_900544905.1. Taxonomy (GTDB): domain Bacteria; phylum Bacillota; class Clostridia; order Lachnospirales; family Lachnospiraceae; genus CAG-590. The sequence goes on along the minus strand of UQXF01000060.1, from coordinate 2,523 downwards.
ATTACTATATTCACTTTCCCAGCTTAACCTTTCTTGGGAGAAATTTAACATTTTCCGTTTAGAAGGCAATATTTACCCAAATAAGAAAATAGCTCTATTTTCCATGGATAACATCATCACAAAACTGCCACAAACAGAATTCAAATCAGAAATAATTGGAGATGAGTATGCGCAATTATAGTATATATACATTAAAAACAAAACTAGAATTCACCAATTTGTATCAATATCTCGGTGAAAAAGATTATAAACAACTTGAACAACAGATATTATGTCATTCCTATCATACCCCCATCTGCACCTGGAATGGTATTGTCATTAATGGCATAGAAGCATATGAATTATTTCGTAAACACAGTATTCCTTTCCGAATAAAAAGACTCCATTTTTCCAGTAAAGAAGATGTAATTTCATGGATATGTACTGACCAACTTAAACGAGAGGATTTAACCAATATCAATAAAAAATACCTGATTGGGAAAAAATATGATGCTGAAAAAATATTAGTTTCAAGACAACTTTCATCTACGAATAAATCTCATATTTCCGGTGCAAGCATCGCAGCCAAAAAAATATCCGAAGAATGTAATGTAGCAACGGCTACCGTTTACAAATATTCTGCTTACAGTAGTGCACTAGATATAATTGATGAAAAAGTTCCGGATCTGGTCAAACGAGTTCGCTCTGGTCAGCTCTGGATTTCCCAAGCTAATATTATTGAGCTTTCAGGATTATCAAAAGAGCAGCTTTTAAGTCTAAATAACTACCTCCTTGCCGAAAAGATAGAACATCTCAGTTATCATGATATGAAACGGGAATTACTGTGGAATAATTACGCCAAGCCGATATTAAAGAAAGAATCTTCCGTTTCTATTCCATCTATACGCAACCTGCCACAATTTGATCCAGATGCGGAAATTGCAAGTCTTACATTGACGATTCCATCATGGAACAGTTCTATCGAAAGAGTATTAAAAGTTTCAGATTTTAAAATTGCATCTGATACAGCAAAATATAAGCTTAAATATCAGCTTATGTGCCTAATATCAACCACAAATAATATTTTAAAAAAATTGGAGGAAATATAATTATGGATGGAAATACCGAAGATTTACAAAAGTTTGTTCCCCAAGTGCATTTTGAGCAAATACCTATTAAAAATTTATGTTCAAATCAAGATTACCAACGTAATCTTTCCATCAAACACGTTCAGCGTGCTGCAGCTAATTTTGACCTTTATCAGATAAACCCTGTAAAAGTAAGTAGACGTGATGGGATAAATTATGTATTCAACGGACAACACACTATAGAAATTGTCGCTCTTATCTCTGGATCAAGAGAAACTCCTGTCTGGTGTATGGTTTATGATGATCTTGTTTACACCCAAGAAGCAGATATTTTTGCAAATCAGATGAAATATGTCAAATCGTTACTACCTTATGAAATATTCATGGCTAATATTGAAGCTGGTAATGATAGAGAACTTATTATTCGTGACCTTGTTGAATCATATGATCTCTCTATTACTTCTTCCTCTCGCCCCGGAGGTATATGTGCTGTATCCACTTTAATTAATATCTATGAAAAATATGGTTTTCACACTCTTGATCGTGTTTTACGCCTTTGCGTTGCCACATGGGAAGGTGCGCCTATGTCCTTTAGTTCCAATATGCTTAATGCTATTGCCCGTCTGGATAATGCTTATGGAGAAACAATGAAAGATGACACATTTAAAGAAAAAGTAGGGCGTGTCTCTGTCAGAGAAATCAGTCGTACTGCCAGAGAACGTCGTGCCGGTTCATTAGGATTCGCAGAAGCTCTTTTACTAGAATACAATAAAAAATCCAAGTATTCACTTCCTTTTGAAAAATTATACACTCATAAAACACCCAAAAAAAGAGAAACCTCAACTGAAGATGAATCCGGTCAAAGTTCCACTCCAGAAGGTCAGTTAGATTTATTTTCTACGGATCAGGACAATGCTCAGGCTCTGCCAAACGAATAGCGCAGAGCCTTATCCTTCGTTCTATCCATACTTTCTCTACTTTAAGGTTCCCTTTCATGCATGCACTATTTTATCTTATCCCAAATTCATCATCCGCTCCATCCGCCACCTTATATATGAATACCCATTCCAAATATTTGCTTTTACCGGATACTCTTTCCTGTAAACAAATACAGTGTGATATTTAACAAAATGCAGTCTACACCAGTTATGTATATCCTTCATATATATGTTATTTATACCGTTCACCCACCGTTCTAAAGACCATATGTCTTTATCTGACAATAGCTCCATTATGAACAGTACATTATAATATTGAATGACACCTACTCTCTTCCTTTCCTCTATTAACCTTTTACACAATAACCTATACTTAATGTTCATATCGTTCCTATGTCCTCCCTCTAATCTATATTTTCCATCCTTATACACGTTATATATATAATTGTTATATAGTACATATAAAGGCCTGTAACCTGTCTCTTATACACATCTGACGCTGCCGACGATCTTACGCG
>UQXF01000059.1 GCA_900544905.1 uncultured Clostridium sp. | reverse complement strand
ACGAGATGACGTCGAGTCTCGTGGGCTCGGAGATGTGTATAAGAGACAGATAGGACACTTACTCAAACCGTACCTTAATCGAATTTGCATGTGCCGTAAGCTGTTCACTGACTGCAAAATCAATGATATCCTGATGAACCGGCTCCAGGGCTTCCCTCGAATAATAAATGATACTGGATTTCTTTACAAAATCGTCTACGCTTAGAGGTGAGAAGAATTTGGCAGTTCCGTTAGTTGGCAGTACGTGGTTTGGTCCTGCAAAATAATCCCCTAATGGTTCAGAGCTGTATTCCCCGATAAAGATGGCTCCGGCATTTTTTATCTTCATCATCACTTCAAAGGGATTCCTTGTCACAATCTCTAAATGCTCGCTGGCAATATCGTTGGCGGCGGCAATGGCGTCCTCCATGCTCTCCGCAACCAGAATATATCCGTAATTATCAATGGATTTCTGTATAATTTCCTTTCTGCTCAATTCAGCAATAAAGCCATCTGCTTCCTCTGAGACCTTTCTGGCAAGCTCCTCCGAGGTGGTAACCAGAATGGCGGAAGCCAGCTCATCATGCTCTGCCTGGGACAGCAAATCTGCGGCAACATAGCGCGGATTTGCACTTTCATCCGCCAGAACAAGGATTTCAGAAGGCCCTGCAATGGAGTCAATGCTGACATATCCATATACTGCACGCTTTGCCAGAGCAACAAAGATATTTCCCGGTCCCACAATCTTATCCACCTTCGGCACTGACTCCGTGCCATAGGCAAGGGAAGCGATTGCCTGTGCCCCGCCAGCCTTATAAATAGCATCCACTCCAGCCTCATTGGCGGCAACCAGAGTGGTGGCATACACCTTTCCCTCCGCATTACAAGGTGTGGTCATAATAATATTTTTCACACCTGCCACCTTCGCCGGAACAATATTCATGAGGACAGAGGACGGATATACTGCCTTGCCACCGGGAACATACACGCCCACAGAGCCAAGAGGGGTTACCTTCTGCCCTAACATAGTTCCCTCCTCCGTGGTGTCAAACCAGCTGTACTGCTTCTGTTTTTCGTGGTAAACACGAATATTTTCCAGGGATTTGCGGATAACCTCCAGTAAATGTGCATCTACCTCCCGGTAAGCCTCCTCAATCTCCTCTTTTGTCACTTTAATATTTTCCTCATTAATATCTGCCTTGTCAAATTTTTTCGTGTACTCAAACAAAGCCCTGTTTCCGTTTTCCCTGATATTGTCCACAATTTCCTGCACCGTATCCGCATACTGGGTATAGTTGTTGGGACTTCTCTTTAACAAATCATTCAGAAGATTTTTCTTAGTCTCATTTGTCAATTTTACGATTCTCATATCACAAATTCCTTTCTTTTTTGTTGTAATACGTACTTCTATCAGCTGTAAATCAGCTGTTTCAAGTCTTTTACAATTTTTAAAATCCTCTCCTGCTCCATTTTAAGACTGACCTTATTCACCACCATTCTGCAGGACAGCGGGCAAATCTCCTCTAATACCTCTAATCCGTTTTCCTTAAGGGTGGTTCCCGTCTCCACAATATCCACAATGACATCCGATAAATCCACAATCGGTGCCAGCTCCACCGAACCATTCAGCTTTACAATCTCTACGGTCTGGTTCTTTTTTGTGTTAAAATACTTCTTTGCAATGTTGGGATATTTACTGGCTACACGGATAATCTCCTTCTTCTGCAGAATTTCTTTTGCAGTGGCAGGACCGCAGACACACATTCTGCACTTTCCAAAGCCTAAATCCAGCATCTCATAAATATTATCCCGTTCCTCCTCCAAAATGGTATCCTTGCCAACCACACCGATATCCGCAGCGCCGTATTCCACATAGGTTGGCACATCCCCTGCTTTTGCAAGGAAAAACCGAAGCTTCAGCTCTTCGTTGGTAAAAATCAGTTTTCTGGTGTCCGGGTCTTTCATTTCTTCACAGGTAATCCCGATTTGTTCTAAATAGCCAAGCGTCTTTTTCGCCAGACGTCCCTTGGCTAAAGCAAATGTTAAGTATCTCATTTCCATCCTCATTTCTTTCTATGTGTCCACTTACTGGCAAAATTCTATATCCTCAATCAGCGCACTGCTCTTTTCCAATGCCACAAAATCATATACATCCACAGTCGTATCAGAGGTCAGGTAAAACATCCCTGAAAAATGATTCTTTTTTCCGTAGGCGGCATAATCATGAATTTCTCTTTTTCTGGATTTGCGAATCAGTTCAATTTTTCTGCCGGATTTGCGCAAATGATTGGCAAGCTGGATTGCCGTTTTCTGCTGGTCAATGTCATACAAAATAATACTGTCCGAATTGTCCACCATCACCTCAATCTTCTGTCTGGAAATAGCCATCATCAAATCATCAATATAAAATGCAAATCCAATGGCGGGAGCGTCTTTCCCGTACTGCTTTAACAGATTATTATACCGTCCTCCCTTGACCACCGCATCACCGGTTCCGTATGTATACCCTCTGAACACAATCCCGGTATAATATTCATAGCGGCTTAAAAGAGAGAAATCAAAACTGATATACTGCTCATACCCGGAATAGGATAACGCCTTGTATACCTTTTTGAGCCGCTCAATAGCTTCTATGGAGGTGGCATTGGTTACCAGCTCTTTTGCATTTTCCAGCATTTCATATCCGCCAAAAAGCTGGTCAAAGCTAAGAAGAACCTTTTTGATTTTCTCATCCAGCTCCAGCTCTTTAATCAGGGATTCCAGTCCAAAGAAATTACGGTTGTGGATATAATTGCGGATTTCATCTGCCACCCTGCTGTCCAGCTTTGCCTCCTCCAGTATTCCTTTAAAGAAATCCACCTCTCCGATTTCAATCTGGAATTCCTTCATCCCGGCAGCCAGAAAGCAGTCGATAACAGTGGAAATTACCTCTGCATCAGCGGCAGAGGAATCATCGTTGATTAACTCTGCTCCAAGCTGTGTAATCTCATTTAATTTCCCCTGATGATTATGGGTGTTGAAAAAGGTTTTTCCCTCATAGCAGAGCCGTATCGGCAGCTCTTCATCCCCATAATACTTGGCAACACATCTGGCAATACTGGGAGTAATATCCGGTCTCAGCACCAATGTGTTGTTTTCCCTGTCAAAAAACTTATACATCTCATTGGATGTGGCAGAACCCTTATCCTGATTAAATATATCAAAAAATTCAAAGGTCGGAGTCTCAATATCATTATAACTGTAAAGAGAAAGAACATGATGCATTTTCTGAAGAACCTTAAGCTTCTTCCTGCATTCGTTGTCATAGATATCCCTTACTCCCTCCGGAGTATGTAACAGTTTGTCCATTCTTAGTATTCTCCTTTTCTTTTATCGTCACTTTATCAAATTAAAGTGTTACCTTGATAATTCATTAAAACCATGGTTATTATATGGGAAAGTTTCTATTCTGTCAATGAAAAAATATATCTTAAGCTATTGCAAAATCATAATAAAGCAAGGCTGTTGCAGAATTTCCGTTCCATCAAAATTCCACAACAGCCCCTGCGCATTCCTACTGGTTTTCATATTTTGCAATATGCTTTGCAATCAATTCTTCATCCTCAAAATAATTGATACGCATTGCATTTTTAACATCTGACAGGGTCTTTGCAGCTACCTGCTCCGCCTCTTCACTGCCCTTTCTTAAAATATCATATACATATGCAATATTTTTTTCATATTCGTGTCTCCGGTTACGGATTGGCTCAAGCTCCTCCTGAATGACATTATTGAGAAATTTCTTCACCTTTACATCTCCAAGACCGCCCCTTGTATAATGTGCCTTTAATTCGTCCAGATTCGCATACTCCGGAAGATACCGTTCAAAGTGCTCTGGCTTACAAAAAGCATCCAGATAGGTAAATACGGTATTTCCCTCCAGCTTGCCAGGGTCGGTAATCTTAATATGGTCAGGGTCGGTATACATGCTCATAACCTTTCTCTTAATTTCTTCCGGCTCCTCAGCGAGATAGATACAGTTGCCAAGAGACTTGCTCATTTTTGCCTTGCCATCTATGCCGGGAAGACGTTTGCAGGCTTCATTATCCGGAAGCAAAATATCCGGCTCTGTCAGCGCCTCTCCATAAACAGAATTAAACTTGTGTACAATCTCCTTTGTTTGCTCCAGCATTGGCATCTGGTCTTCCCCTACCGGAACAGTGGTTGCCTGAAATGCTGTAATATCCGCTGCCTGGCTGATAGGATAAGTAAAGAAACCAACCGGAATGCTGGCTTCAAAATTACGCATCTTAATCTCATTCTTAACGGTAGGATTCCGCTGCAATCTGGATACGGTAACCAGATTCATATAGTAAAAGCTGAGCTCCGTCAGTTCCGGAATCTGTGACTGGATAAACAATGTGGATTTTGACGGGTCAAGACCACATGCCAGGTAATCCAATGCCACCTCGATAATATTTTCCCGTACCTTTTCCGGATTATCTGCATTATCCGTCAATGCCTGCGCATCCGCAATCATAATAAAAATCTTTTCATACTCACCGGAATTCTGTAATTCTACTCTTCTTTTCAGGGAACCCACATAATGTCCCACATGCAGTCTTCCGGTTGGTCTGTCACCTGTTAATATTATTTTTCCCATTTCTATTCTCCCTTGGATGTATTTATTGTTAAAAGTAATAACGCTTATTAAAAAATAACACTAACGATTATACTATAAAGTTACACAAAATAAAAGAGCTGGTTTTTTTTATCTATGCTTCCTTCCTCTCCATTAAATCGGTATTCAACGCCTCCAGATAGTGAACCAGTGCGGCTCCCTCCGGTTTAATAAAGTACTTCGAATCCAGCTCTGTGTATTTAAAATTCTTCGCATGCCCATCCCTTTCAATTCTCTCCACATATTCCTTCAACACGCGAAACGGAAGATAATAAAATTCATTTCTCGCTGTAAAATAGATTAACAGAAAGCTGACGCCCCCCTGTTTTTCAAAATTCTCCATAAACCGTACCTGATGCTCATGGATGTTCTGCATCGGAAAGGTATCCGTATGGCACTCCTTTGCATCAAAACAGATGGGAATAGACTGTACAACCCCGATATAGTCCACAGTGGAATCCTTTTCAAAATAGGCAAGGGTAATATGTCTGGTTGCCTTGTCGATTTCAATTGGAGTAATGGGGGTGGGAATTTTCTGCACCAAAGCCAGTGATTTTTCCGCATATATATCATTTGTCATATTGATGAGTTCCTCAAAGGTTGAGCCTCTAAGACCTCTGGAATTCCATGTTGCCATGCTTTAACTCCTTACCCGGTATTCCGGAAATATCCTGCTTTTTATCTCTTCAAACTGTTCCGGCAAAGCGGCACGAACCTGCTTTCCGGAAAGCCGTTCCGGTATTTCCCCTTTGTCATCAGGAAATGTTATCTCATAGGCGTGTAACAGCTGATGCCGCAGCCCAAATTCTTTTTTGAAGACAGCATTCACACTCTTTAGTCCATATTTACCATCTCCGATAATGGGATGTCCTGCAGAGCATAAATGAGCCCGTATCTGATGGGTTTTCCCCGTCACCAGCTTCACCTTAAGCAGGGTGTATTCCCTGTCCTGAAAGATTCCATGGGCAAGGGGCTCATACCTGGTCTCAATAAATGCAGGCTTATCCACTCCCTCTGTCTGTGCCTCCTCCTTTGACTGGTAAATGACAACCTGGTTATGGGATGCCTTCTTCGTCAGAAATCCCTTTATGGTACTGGATTTTTCGACATTCCCTGAAACAACTGTCATATAATATTTATCAAGCGTCCGTTCCTTTAACAATTTTGACAACAGCTGGGAGCCCTTTAGGGACATACCGGCTAAAATGATGCCGCTGGTATTGCGGTCAAGACGGTTGCAGACAGACGGCGTAAAAAGGGAAGCTCCCGGATGCTTTATATTATAATATGCCACAATTCTCTCATTTAAAGAATAATCATCCGCCTCTGCCTTCTGTGACAGCATACCGGCTGGTTTATTCACAATCAGAATATCCTCATCCTCATAGAGGATATCCATATCCTGAAGGTCAGAAACCCCTTCTCTTTCCCGCAAATCACTTCCGCCTGATATATCCTTAAAAAGCGGCACGCGTCCATCTCTGCGAAATTTGGCAATCGTCTCATCTGTCATATATATCTGAACCAAATCCCCGGTATTGAGGATTTCGTTTCCGGAAGCTTTTTTGTTGTTCCACTTGATATTCTTTTTGCGGAGCATCTTATACAAAAAGCTCTGGGGTGCATTATCCAGATATTTTCCTAAAAACTTATTAAGGCGCTGCCCGGCATTTATCTCACTGATTCTTATCTCCTGCATGTAAATTTCCCCATTCAACAGAACTTATCACATAGGCAGCAGTCTCGCCGCAGCTGCCACCATTTTCATTGGCAGTCCATATATGGAAATTTCCTTTCCTGCCCCGGCATCCCGCAATGCCTTTCTTACCACCGGCTTCGGTTTTACTGTCACAAGCTTTTTGAGAGTTTTTTGTTCCCTTCCCCGGTTCGCTAATTCTAAAAATGCAGTATCCACCGGACCCGGACATACCGCCGTTACAGTAATGCCCTGTTTTTTTACCTCTGCGTGGAGCGCTCTTGAAAAGCTTAACACAAACGCCTTGGATGCCGCATATACTGCAAACTCCTTTTGCGGCAGAAATGCACTGGCAGATGCCAGCTGAATAATATTCCCCGGCTTTGCCATATACGGAAGCACCATATGGGTTATCATAACCAAGGCCTTGTCATTCAGCTCCATCATATTTTCCACTTCCTCTTTTTCCAGCTCGTCAAATCTTCCGGCTCTGCCCATACCGGCTGCATTGACCAAAACCCGTACAGAAGGATTTTCCACCACTAAATGCTCGGATAATACATTTAAATCTGTCTCCCGGCATAAATCCAGAGCCAGCACCCGGACACGGAAATAATATCCCTCCTCTTTCATTGCAAGCAACGGTTCTTCCCTTCTTGCAATTACCCATACTTCCTCCAGCGTCTTTGTACACCGGTTTAACTGTCTTACAAATTCTCTTCCTATACCGGAAGAAGCTCCTGTTACGATTGCAATTTTTTTCTCCATACTACATCCACCTCCAGCCTGGAAGATATTTATTCTTTATAGTACCCTTTGAAAGCTTTCCAAAACCTAAAGGATATTGCTCTACACAGATTAAACAAATTCCATCTTTATACGTTTTTATCTCATTTTCTTCAAGTTCTATGGTTTCGCCCTTCAGATATTTTATGACCCGCTCGTCCTCCACCGACAGACAAATGGAATTGGGAAACTGGGACGCTTTCAAAAACATCGCAAGGGACTGGCTTGGCTCAAAACGGTTCTTTTTCATATCTCCCATATACAGACCACAGCGCAGAATCCTGAGACCCTTTACATAGGGCATTTTTTCAGGTATATAGAATACCCTCTCCTTTTGTACATCCATACGGGATAAATCAAAGGGATACTGAATGCTTTCTATGAAATCAACCGCTTCCCTGCTTAAGCGTTCCTTTGAAAATATATATTCTGTAACCGGCAAAGCAGTATTATCCCTGTCTTTTCTGACCATGGCTACAAAATGTCCCTCACCTTCAATGCGGTGCGGCCATAACCTTCTGCATTTTGTAAGCTCCTCATTACCGGTAATGCCCCATTCCGGATGTCCCTTATCAAAGCCGTCAAACAAGGGCAGCTCCTGTAAATGCAGTGAGTCATCCAAAGACAGCAGGTATTCCATCGCCTGCTCATTCTCTTCCTTTGAAAATGTGCAGGTAGAATAAATCATGGTTCCTCCGGGCTTTAACATAGTTACCGCCTCTTTCAGAATAGATTGCTGGAGACCCACAAACAAATCTACGCCGTTCTTCTCCCAGGCTTTTGTCATATTTCCCTGTTTTCGGAACATTCCCTCCCCGGAGCAGGGAGCATCAATCAAAATTTTATCAAAAAATCCCGGAAACCGCTTTGCCAGCTCATTTGGCGGTTCACTGGTAACAAGTGCATTTCCCACGCCAAATACCTCGATATTTTTCAAAAGCGCCTTTGCCCGGGAATTGCTGATATCATTTGTGACCAAAAGTCCTGTGCCATGAAGCTTCGCTGCCAGCTCCGTGGATTTTCCACCAGGGGCTGCACATAAGTCCAGCACCACATCCCCCTCCTCCACCGGAAGCAGGCTTGCCGTAGTCATGGCAGAGGGCTCCTGAATATAGTAAAGCCCCGCAAAATAAAAGGGATGCTTCGCCGGCTTTTGTGCCTTATCATAATAAAATCCATTAGGACACCAGGACACCTGTCTCAATTCGTATGGAGAAAGCTTAAGAAAATCCTCCACCGATATCTTTGCGGTATTTACCCTGAGCCCCTGATATGCATCACATCCAAAGGAGGCCAGATAATTCTCATAATCCGGCCCCAGCATTTCTCTCATTTTTTGTTCAAATGCAACTGGTAATTCCATTCCTTTATCCTACATAAGACTCTGCGCCTTATATCCCTCTGAAATAATATCTAACTGTTTTGAAAAACGTTCTAGCTGCTCTAAATTCTCTGTCTGGTATACCTTATAAAATTCATCCTGAATCTTAAGCACCTCCCGCTTGCTTGCCACCTTAAACAAATTCTGAATATTGATTAAGATATCCGAAACCAGGGTTGCCTTGATTTGGAAAATATTCTGGGCATCCATAATCTCATCCCGGACAGAGCCCATTTCTTCATCCAGCGTAATAATGGCATCCGAAGCCTTTAGCAGCTTTTCCTTGATATGCTCCGGCATATTGCCCTTATATTTATACTGTAACGAATGCTCAATGGTTGCCCAGAAATTCATGGCAAGGGTACGAATCTGGATTTCTGCCTGAATCCGCTTGGTACCGTCTAAGGTATATACATCATAATATATAATCATATGATAGCTCCGGTAGCCGCTTTTTTTCATATTATTAATATAATCCTTTTCCTTAATCACCTCCATATCCGTGCGATTATGTATGATTTCCACGACCTTTTCAATATCCTCTACGAACTGGCACATAATCCGGATACCCGCCATATCCGAAATCCGGTCGTCAATCTCTTCAATTGAAATATTTTTTTTCTGCATCTTATCAAGAATACTGGATATTTTCTTTACCCGTCCCGTCACCTGTTCAATGGGTGAATAAAGACCTGCATTTCTGTATTCTTCAATAATATGGTTAAATTTTACGATTAATTCATCCACCGCCAGGCGGTATGGGTCAAGAATCTCACGCCAAAGCTGAATTTCCATATTGTAGTCACCTATCCTTTTTATATAATATAACAGTAGTCATTCAAATGTCCTTCTCTGCGGGACATTCTGCTTTTCTCACGTACATCACATATTTTACACACAGTTATATGTATTGTAGCATAGTTAAACCGAAAATGAAAGTACTACTCCTCGTCAATTTCCAGCAGAAACGGATACGGATTGACAGTTTTTTCATTCCCTGTTGTATCCCTAACATATATTCCAAAATGCAGATGGGTATCGAATCTGCCCTTTGTTCCTTCCTCTCCTTCCCCGGTATTCCCCATAAATCCAAGAAGCTCTCCTGCCTTTACCTTTTTTCCGGTTTCAAGACCGGCAGCGTAGGAGTCCAGATGCGCATAATAGTAATAAATGTCATTATCCGAGGTAACTCCAATCCGGTATCCTCCAAGATAGAGCCAGCCCAGATTCGTAATCACGCCATCTGTGGCACTTATAACGGGAATTTCTCCGGGCAGGTTATCCCTGTCCATAATGTCACAGCCCTCATGGACGCCGCTTCCCCTTGCCGCCCCATAAGAATCTGTAAAATACAGGCGTTCCCGGTATCCAAGGGGAACCGGAAAGCACCGCAAATCCTTTTGTATCAAAAGCTCTGTGTTCTGTTCGGTAATCCGGTTTTCTCTATTGGTACATGAATTTTTAAAAATTAACTGATGCATTCCATTAATCCATACCGCCTCTGCAAGCAGAATCAGTAAAATCCATAGATACATATTCCGTTTCTGTACCATAGAAGCCTCCAGCTGTCACATGCATTCTATCCGCCTGATAATATAATTTGCCCGTTCATAGATTTCAATCGGATTTACCTTCATCCGGTAAACACCGTCTACATATACAATACGCCCCGCAATCATAGTCATTATTACATTGTCATTGCTGCCGCTGTAAACCAGATTATTTACCAGATTGTTTACCGGCTGCATGTTAGGTTTTAACAAATCAATTAAAATCATATCTGCCTGTTTGCCCTCTGCCAATATATCGCAGTCCGTAAGCCCCAATAAATGTGCCCCGTTTACCGTAGCCATTTTTAGTACTTCTCCCGGTGAGACAGCTGCCGCATTGTTGTATTTTACTTTCTGTAGTGCATTGGTCAGATACATTTCCTTAAAAAAATTGAGATTGTTGTTGCTGGCTGGTCCGTCTGTTCCAATGGCAACCGGAATTCCATCCTGTAAATACTCCATAACCGGTGCAATGCCACTGGCAAGCTTCAGATTGGAGGACGGATTTGTCACAACATAAATTCCCTTTTCCTTTAAAACAGCTCTGTCCTCCGGAGAAGTATACACCATATGATGTCCGGCACCGCCATATTCAAACATTCCCAGCTCATCCATTACCTGAACCGGCGTTTTTCCATATCTTTCAATGCACCCAGCCACCTCTTTTTCGGTCTCACTGTTGTGCATGTATACCGGAGCCTTATACTGCCGGCTTAAATCTGCAACCGCCTCTAACAATTTCCGGCAGCAGCTGTATTCGGAATGGAAGCCTAACCGGTAATCCACTAACGGGTGACACTGATGAAAGGTTTCGTAATCATGAACCAATGTCTGGACAGCGTCCCCGGTCTGCTCCTCCCTGCCGGATACAGTTCCCGACAAAACAACCCGGAAGCCCATATCCATACAGGCACGGGCAATCATTTCCGGATAAAAATACATCTCAAAGCTGGTGGTAATCCCTCCACGGACATATTCCAAAACCGCAAGCTGCATCAGTGTATAAATGTCCTTCTCCTGAAGCTTTGCCTCTGCCGGAAATATCCGGGTATCCAGCCATTCCTGCAGGGGCAAATCATCTGCAAAGGAGCGCAGAAACGTCATGGGACCATGGGCGTGGCAGTTTTTAAAGCCCGGCATTAAGAGATTTCCCATACAGTCAATTTGTTCATCAAATAAAGAGTCAATCTGTTTTGCTTCTCCTTCTATTATCCTTTCAATCCGGCTGTCGCAAATCCAGACCTCCCCCTCAAAAATGTCCTGATGCTCCTGCATCGTCAGTATTCTTGCATGATATAACCGTATCCGCATAATATCTCCTCCAATCATCCCCATTGGTTACCCATAAATCATCCCTGTTCATTTCGCCTGTTTTACATCTTAGAAACCGCCAGCCTGACAAGCGCCTGGAATTTTGGCGCCCCCCTGTCTGCCGCAGCCTTTACATCCTCATGACTCAACGGTTCTGCATTGATTCCCGCCGCCAGATTGGAAATAAAAGAAATGCCACACACCCGCATCCCCATATGGTTTGCTGCAATTGCCTCCACCGCAGTACTCATCCCCACAGCGGACGCCCCCAATACCCTGCACATCTGTATCTCTGCAGGGGTTTCGTAGCTGGGACCGGTTAACTGAAGATAAACCCCCTCCTTTAAAGGAATTTCCAATTCTTTGCTGCAGGAATAAATGATATCTCTTAATTCCTTATCGTATATTTGACTCATGTCCGGAAAACGCACACCTAATGAAGCCTCATTTTCCCCCAGTAACGGGTTGGGAACAAAGCAGGATATATGGTCATTTATCAGCATCAGGTCTCCGCATTGAAAACCATCCCCCAGTCCGCCTGCCGCATTTGTCAGAAATAATATTTCCGCTCCCATGGCATGCATCAGCCGCACCGGAAGTACCACATCCTCCATGGTATATCCCTCATAAAAATGGACACGCCCCTGCATAATGACAACCGGAGTTTCATCCATAAATCCAAACACAAAACGCCCCTTATGACCAGCCACAGTAGATTGCGGAAATCCGTCTATCTCTGCATATTCCAGATAATCCACTGCCTCTATCCGGTCAGCCAAATCTCCCAGACCGGAACCCAAAACCAGCGCAACCCTTGGCACAAAATCCGTTTTGCTTCTGACACAGGCAAGACATTTTTGAATTTGCTCTGTAATTTTTCCCATAGGTACCTCCTTATTCCAGCACAGCTGTCTTATAGAAAAATCGCACAATCCATACATTTGCAGGCGGACCTGCATGCACGAATGTACGATTTTTCTGTATGTTCTCTGTCTAATTTATTTACGGTTCTCATTATCCCAGAAATACACAATAACCGGGTCGCCTACCTCAAAATTATTATACAGGGTTTCGGCTAAATCATATGGCAAATTCACACATCCGTGGGAGCCGCTATAGTAATAGATACTTCCGCCATACTGGCTTCTCCAGCCTGCCGCATCATGCAGTCCGATTCCTCCATTAAATGGCATCCAGAAAGTTACCGGAGACTCATATTCATACTCCATTGTCGTCTCAGTCACCTTTACCTTTTTACCCTTTTTCTTCTTGGTAACCGTTTTTGTAACCGGCTTTTTCTCACCCCTTAATACCGTAGGGCTCTGTTTGCCCTGGATTGCATATAAACCGATACAGGTTCCGTGACCAGCCGCCTCACTACCGGAAACACAATCTCCCTCTGTAAGCTTCTTGCCATCCTTATAAGCAACTACATGCTGTTCAGACAGATTAACCTCAATGTATGTATCTCCAATATCATTTTCTCCCTGTAACGTATAACCCTTACTATTAAAGACTGCCTCCACCGTTTCTGCCTTTCCGGAGGTTAATGCCTTATAAAGTGCATCTGTTGTCTCTTCCTGATTCAACTCGTAGCCAAATGCGGTACCAAGCACTTCCACCTTTCTGTCAGAAAAGGAAGTGGTAAAGGTACGCTCCTTTCCCAGGGTATCATACTCCTCTGCCAGATTCTTTACATATTTTTCCACCAGCTTTTTGGAAACCTTATAGGAATCTCCGCTTTTCTCCAATACCTCGTCATACAGCTCCATTCCCGGCTCCAAGGTCAAATCATCCATCTGAAGCTTGATTTCGTTTTCTGCAAATACATTTTTTGCATCCAGCTCTTTCTTTAAAGCTTCATCCGTATCATAAACCTCCGGCAATTCATAACAGCCTGCCTCCACCAAATCCAGATTGGACTGAACCCTGGAAAGACTCTCTTCTACCGCATTTTTAAAATCGCTTACTTTAATTGTCGTACCCATTATCTCTTTTACAATGGCAAATTTACCATCCTCTATTCCGACATAAGCGTCCTTCGGTGCTGTCATCAGCTTCTTTTTCAGTATATCCATCGAATCATACAGGTCAGCCAGAGCTGTCTCATCCCATGAGGCATCTGCGCCAATCTCATAATCATGATGCTTCCACATGTTCACAAACCAGATATATGGCTTCTGTTTTTGAATGCAGGAGCCAAATTCGTCATGCAATGAAACCTGCATGGAAATCTCCTTCCCATCAATCACCACCTGCTTGCCATCAATCGTTTCCATCGTAAGCATATAATTTGCATAAAAATTATCAAGCGTCCTTTTGGCGTCTGCTTTATTCATACCGGAAATATTAATACCATTAATGGCTGCATCCTGATAAAAATGTCCTAAAAAATATACAAAGCCTGAAATGTATGCAATCACCAGAAGCACTGCTGCTGTTCCAAGGGTAATCCACAATGCCTTTTTACTCTTCGGCTTCCGGGAACTGTTTTTCTGCTCCTTATCAGAAGCTGCTGTATCCTTTCCTTCCGCATTCTCTATTGTTTTCTGGGAGGCTTTTGCGTCTGCAATCCGTTTGCTCTGGGATACTGCATTATTCTTTATGTCCTCCTCCTTGGAAGCTGTAACCTTTTCACCGGCTTTTTCTTTATCCTTTTTATCGTCTTCTTTATCAGAGTCCTTTTTCTCTTCCTTTTTATCTACCTCTTTATCCGAAGCCTTCTTGTTCTCTTCTTTTTTATCTGCCTCTTTATCCGAAGCCTTCTCGTTCTCTTCCTTCTTCTCTGTCTCTTTATCCGAAGCCTTCTTCTCTTCTTTTTTATCTACTTCTTTATCGGAAGCCTTCTTCTCTTCTTTTTTATCCGCTTCCTTATCAGAATCCTTCTGTTCTTCCTTTTCTTTCTTTCCTGTAGCAGATACCGCTTTCGCTTCCTCCGGACTCTCTTTTCCTTCCATATTCTTATCTGTTTTTTCTCCGGCTTTTCCAGCGTCATCTCCACGCACTTCATCAAAATCCATTATTTCGTCTTCTTTTCCTGGTGTTAAGCCCTTTGTTTCTTCTTCTGTTACCTTTTTTTTCTTATCGTCCATTCCTGCACTCCTACATTGTTTCCTGATAAAGCGTTGCAGACACAATCTCCGGTACATTATTCACACGGATTTTAAAGGTGTGATTTCCCAGTCCACCGCTTAATATCATATATTTATTATTCTCAGTAAATAAACCTTTATCATATTTGGGGAAAAAATGAATCATCGGTGATAAAACCCCGCCAACCAGCGGAAGCCGAATCATTCCCCCGTGAATATGCCCTGCAAAGGTCAGATTTGCTCCCCATGCGGCATATTCCTTAAAATAATCTGGATTATGTGCCATAAAAATGTGATATTCATCAAAATTGCATTTGCCAAATAAAGAAACCAGATAATCTGACGGCATCGGCGTCCGTATCAGACGCTTATATAGCTCCGGAGTCAGATTCAGACCATATAGATGAATCACATCTGATTCTTTATGAATCAACACTTCCTCATCCTGCAGCACCTTCACCTCCGGCAAGAGACGGCTGGAAAAATCCTTCCACATATCTCCATAGGTATCCGTATAAATACTGGCGCGGAGCTCATGATTCCCCATACTGAAACAGACCGGGGCAACTTTACTGAGTGCATTGATGGTATCCGCTGCAAAAGTGACATCCACACCGGGTTTACCGATTATCATATCTCCCGTTATCAATATTATGTCCGGTTCCAATTCCTTTACCCTGGAAATCAGCCTTTCATTCTGTTCACCAAAGGACGCATTGTGCAAATCAGACAGATGAACGATATGATATCCGTTGAAAGCTGCCGGAATCCTGGAATCCCGAATCTGATATCTCGTGACATTTAATCTTCGATTTTCAAAATGGCTGATAATCAGGCATACAATCAGACAAACAATAATAAGTATACTAAGAATTTCTAATATGTTCAAGCACAATTTCATTGGTAACTCCTTAATTTTTAATAAATATTGATAAACTGACGCAGTATTTTTTCAAGTGCATGATGATATTGCTGTTTTTCCACAGTTTCAATAGCAATGATATTTACGCTTCCCAGGGAAGCGCCGTTTTGTTCATATTCCATCCTTGCAACCACATCTCCCTCTTTTACCGGAGCTGCTTCCTTTACCAGCACAAGCTTTTTAATCACATCACCGGTTTCAGAGCTTCCCACAAATACGTGGTGAAAATCATTTTCCGCCTTTACCGTTACACTATCCTTTACTCCGCCCTCAATGGCAATCTGGTTATTACCGTCTAATACCTTGCTGTCCTCATATATATTGCAATTTGCAAATCCATAATTCAGTAATTTTGCCGCATCGGAATATCGGATATCCTTTGTCTTGGAACCCATAACCACAGCAATTAGTGTAGTACCGTTTCTTGTGGCTGTGGCAGACATGGAAAAACCTGCAGCAGAGGTATAACCTGTTTTTAATCCGTTAGCCCCCTCATATTTCTTTAAAAATTTGTTTGTATTCGCCAGACCAAATTCCGATTCACCTTTTTTTGTCTTATGAATAATGGTATCCATCCAGATTGTGGTATAATCTAAAACCTCCGGATGCTTTAACAACAGTTCCCTGGAAAGGATTGCAATATCCCTGGCGCTCATCAGATGCCCCTCTGCCTCCAGTCCGCAGGCATTGGCAAAACTTGTATTATTCATTCCAAGGGCTTTTGCCTTTTCATTCATCATGGCAACAAAGGCTTCCTCGCTGCCAGCAATGGCTTCTCCCACCGCAACAGCGGCATCATTGGCGGAGGATACAATCATACATTTCAGCATATCCTCCACAGTCTGGGTTTCTCCCACCTCTAAATACACCTGGCTTCCGCCCATTCCAGCCGCATGCTCCGACACGGTAATCGTACCGTCCAGGCTTAATTTACCGGAATCAATGGCTTCAAAAGCAAGAAGCATGGTCATGATTTTGGTGACGGATGCCGGCCGTCTGGCTGTATCTGCATCCTTTTCATATAGCACCTCGCCGCTGTTCAATTCCATTAACAGGACGGACGGGGATTCGATGTCAATGGCTGCCGCATTATTGGCGGAGGACGTATTTTCTCCGGCTGTACCATCCTCCTGCACCGCAGCTTCCTCGCTTGTCTGTGATGTATCAGCCTCACCGCTGTCGTTTCCGGTTCCATACGCTAAATATACAGGAATGAGACATAACATCATAATCATTATGATACTGACTAAAACTCTTTTTTTCACTGAAAGATACCCATACTCTCTTTCTTACAGTGTATTAAATAATGATTTATTTTATTCTTTTTACCGTTATTTTTTACACCTGTTCCAAATCTGCTTTTGTTATAATTTCATACACAACGGGACGGTTCGGCTGCTTTTCTTCTGACAGGGTGTAGGCATTTACAAAACGTTGTTTTGCCTCCTTTAATTTCTCCCTGTCATTTGCATACAGCACAGCCACCTCATTCTCCATGGTAATGCTGTCGCCCAGATGCTTCCTTAAACGGATACCTACAGTTAAATCAATGGCACTGTCCTTTGTCAGTCTTCCGCCACCCAGAATAAGAGAGGTCATTCCAATCTCCTGATTATTACAGGCAGCAAGATAAACCTTTTCCCCTCCGGAACCTTCCATGCTGTTTTCAGAAAGACCGGCACTCACCCTGTACAAATCCCCGCCGGTAACTGTCTCTGAAAACTGTGCCTTTTCAAATTTATCTGTATTTTCAATATACACGGCTGCCCCACCCTGGGCTGCCACAAATTCCTTCATTTTGTCAAATGCTTTACCTGTAGAGACTGCCTCCTCCACCATCTGCAGCGCAGCCGGAAAAGAATCCGCTTTCCGGGCTGCCAGCAGCATGTAGGCGGCAAGCGTTCCTGAAACCTCCATAAGCCGCTTGTCCCCATGTCCCTTCAGACATTCTACCGCTTCTTTCACCTCTAAAATGTTGCCAACTGCATTGCCAAGAGGCTCATTCATATCTGTAATGACAGCAGTCGTATCTCTGCCAGCCAGGGTTCCGATGGCAACCATGGTTTTTGCAAGCTGTCTTGCATCCTCCAATGTCTTCATAAACGCACCGGAGCCTGTCTTTACATCCAGCACAATGGCGTCTGCCCCGGCAGCAAGCTTCTTACTCATAATGCTGGCGGCAATCAGGGAAATATTGTCTACCGTTGCAGTCACATCACGGAGCGCATATATTTTTTTATCTGCCGGTGCAAGATTTGCTGTCTGTCCCACTATGGCAAGTCCTGTTTTATTTACCTGATTTATAAAATCCTCCTCCGGTATGCTGGTCTGAAACCCCGGTATCCCCTCTAATTTGTCTATGGTTCCACCGGTATGCCCTAATCCCCTGCCGCTCATCTTCGCAACCGGAACACCAAGGCTTGCAAGAATCGGTCCTACAATCAGACTGGTCTTATCACCCACACCACCGGTGGAATGCTTATCCACCTTGATGCCTTTTATCCCCGTTAAATCCAGACGGTCTCCGCTGTCTGCCATTGCCATGGTAAGGCTGGTGGTCTCCTCATGGTTCATGCCCTGAAAATATACTGCCATAAGAAAAGCAGCCATCTGGTAATCCGGAATTTGCTCCTTTGTATAACCGTCAACCAGATATACGATTTCTTTCTCTGTAAGAGCATGACCATCTCTTTTTTTCATGATAATGTCATAGGTATTCATTTTGCGCCCTCCTAAATTGATACAAGCTCCCAGTTCCACAATTACTCCTATAGCAGTTTGCCCTTTAAGCTATTGCCAATTTTAAGCTTTTTCACACCAAAATTATCCGCTATGGTTGCCCCTATGTCTGCAAATGTATCCAGTATCCCCAGATTCACGCCCTGCTTCAGCTTCTTATGATACATCAGTACCGGAATATACTCTCTTGTATGGTCGGTGCCACGGAAGGTAGGGTCACAGCCATGGTCAGCATTTATAATCAGCAAATCATCCTCATGCATCTTCGCCAAAATCTTTCCCAGCTCTTCATCAAAGGTCTCCAGCCCCTGCGCATACCCTTCCACATCCCGTCTGTGTCCCCATGTAGAATCAAATTCCACAAGATTAGTAAATATCAGCCCGTCACGCTGGGTTTCCATAAAGTCAGCCGTCTTTTCCATACCATCCACATTGCTTTTGGTGTGAACCGCATCACAAATTCCCACACCGCAGAAAATATCCTCTATCTTGCCCACTGCGGTGACCCGGTATCCTGCGCCCTTTAGATAGGATAACAGATTTTCAGAGTCCGGTTTTAGCGAAAAATCCCTCCGGTTCGCCGTGCGGACATACTTATCCTTTTCCCTCACAAAGGGTCTGGCTATCACCCTTGCCACCCCATGCTCTCCTGTCAACAATTCTCTCGCCGTCTGGCACATTTTATACAATTTATCCAGTGGTATTACATCCTCATGGGCGGCTATCTGAAATACGGAATCCGCAGAGGTATAGATAATCGGATAACCGGTTTTCATATGGTCATCGCCAAGTTCATTGATAATCTGTGTCCCACTTGCCACGACATTGCCAAGATAACCTTTACAGCCGGTGCGTTTCACAAAGGCATCCATGACATCCTCCGGAAACCCCATGGGATACGTTGGAAATGCCTGTTTTGTCTCAATTCCCGCCATTTCCCAGTGACCTGTGGTAGTGTCCTTGCCATTTGACAGCTCCCTCGCTTTTCCGTATGCACCCACCACAACCCGGTCTGTTTTCGGAAGAGCGGTTCCGTCAATCGAAAAAAGCCCCAGCTCTTCTAAATGGGGAACCTGTAAATGTCCTCTTGTCTTGATAATATTGCCAAGAGTATCCGCTCCAATATCACCAAAAGCGTCGGCATCCGGTGCCTCCCCGATTCCCACACTGTCTAAAATAATCCAAATTACCCGTTTAAACATAACACATACCCCCATTAATCTAAATTTAATTATAGCAGAAAGCTCTGCACCCCCTTGGATAGACGAGGGGTCTTCCTGCTCCATGTCTTGCATGTTTCATATTTTAAAAACTCAATGAATCCATCTATTCTCTCTGATTTATCGAAAATAGCAAGGCTCATATAATACTGTTCCTTATCCTCCTGATAGATAATTGCAGGCGGATAATCATGAATCATTAAGTAATAATTAAGTAACGTCCTGCCCACCCGTCCATTACCATCTGCAAAGGCATGGATTCCTTCAAAATTTAAATGAAAGTATGCTGCAACCGTCAGAACATCCTTTCCATCATTTTCCGATATTTCATTGCACAAAAATTCTACTTCGTCAGCCACATCTTCATGGGGAACCCCAATCTCTTCGCCTACCACATAATCATGCTTTTTGTATTCACCGGGACGCTCTCCCTTTCCATATCTGGTTTCATCATAACAGCCATCCATAAGAATCCTGTGAAGCTCCTTGATTAATGCCGGAGTAATGGATTGCTTATGGATAATTTTTGATTTCAGATACTCATAGCATCTCTTTTGGTTATTCAGCTCGAACAGGGTTCTTAAATCACCTGTATAATTTATAACCTTTCCATTTTCAAAAATTTCTCTTGTATTATGGATTGTTGTCTGTGGATTTTCAATCACATTGGAATGATAGGCAAACAAAACCCGGAAATTATCCAATGCAGTATCCAAATCCTCCACTGTGGTAATATCTTTATTTTTCCATTTTTCTAATACATCCGAATATTCCAAAATATTTCTCCTATACAATACTCTAATAAGAATAGTTTACCATAAATTTTCTTTAATTGTACTATAATTCCTTTTCTAAAACAAGAAAAAAGGGAAATGACAGCACCCACTGCCATTCCCCTGAAAATTTTATGTTTTTATAGAAGCTCTGCCATTTCAAGCAGTAATCTCTCTGATTTTTCCCAACCAAGGCATGGGTCCGTAATGGACTTACCATAGCAGCCGGCGCCAATTGCCTGGTTGCCATCCTCAATATAGCTTTCTACCATAACACCCTTTACCAGCTTTGCCACCTCATTGCTATGACGCATGCTGTGAAGAATTTCCTTTACAATACGTGGCTGTTCATTCCACTTCTTTCCGGAATTATTGTGGTTGGCATCCACAATCACCGCCGGATTCTTAAGGGTATCAAATTTCTCGTATGCTTCATGCAGCAAAATCAAATCCTCATAGTGATAATTTGGCACTGATACACCGTGACGGTTCAGGGAGCCTCTTAAAATACAGTGTGTAAGCGGATTTCCATCCGACTTCACTTCCCATCCGGCAGTCATAAAGGTGTGCTTTGACTGGCCTGCAATACAGGAATTCATCATAACCGAATAATCACCGGAGGTAGGATTTTTCATACCAACCGGAACATCAATGCCGGAGGCAGTCAGACGGTGCGACTGGTTCTCCACAGAACGTGCCCCCACTGCAACATAGGATAATATATCGGACATATAAGACCAGTTATCCGTATACAGCATCTCATCAGCAGCAGTAAGTCCTGTCTGCTCGATTGCATCAATATGCATCTTACGGATTGCCTTAAGACCCTCTATAAAATTCGGCTTTTCCTCCGGATTCGGCTGATGAAGCATACCCTTGTAACCGGAACCATTGGTTCTTGGTTTATTGGTATATATACGGGGAATAATGATAATCTTATCCTTAATCTTTTCCTGTACTCCTGCGAGCCGGGTAATATAATCTAACACCGCCTCCTCGTTATCTGCGGAGCAGGGACCAATAATTGCCAGGAACTTATCTGACTCACCGGTAAATACCTTTGCAATCTCGGCATCCCGTTCTGCTTTTACTTTCTTAAGCTCAGGGCTCATTGGAAACAGCTCTTTTATCTCTTCCGCTGACGGCACCTGTGAAATGTAATGTAAACCCATTTTTATAATCTCCTTTTGTACTGTTAAATGTTCTCCCTCCATACCTGCCGCTGCAGGTCTGGTTTCTGGATTTCCATAGTAATCCGCTATACAGCCACGTCTGACAGTTTAGCACGTTGAAGTAAAAAAGTCAACTGTCTAATAGCAGAAAATACTGTGACAGGATATTTTTGAGAATATATTCGTAAGTTATTTTAGTACGTTTTTCCTTAGAATACAATGGTATTATTTTGTATACCTCATCATTGATTTTAATGGTAATTTCTCCAATCGTCTGCTCCTCCTTAACCGGAGCCTGCAATTTTTTCGGCAGCTTTACATCAAAGCTTACACTTTCTCCCTCCCGTAACAACAGAGAAACAGAATCTTTGGCATAGGGAGTAACCGGAGCATCCTCAATACCTGTCTCTTATACACATCTGACGCTGCCGACGATCTTACGC